>NZ_JBQOUX010000120.1:0-25301 GCF_052216785.1 Streptomyces sp. JW3
CGCCCCCCCCCCCCCCCCCCCCCCCCCGCCCGCCAGTTGCGCAGCGCCTCGCCGTAGCGGCCGGCATAGGTGTGCGCGGCGCCGATCCGGCCGTAGAGCCGGGCCGCGTCCGCGCGCTCGTCCCGGGCCAGGCGCTGGGCCAGCGCCCGGCCGAACCAGTCGGCGGCCCGGTCGTAGTCGCCCAGCTCCAGGTGCGCGCCGCCTACGGATTCCATCGCGCGGCCGGTCGCGTACGGGTCGTTCGCCTCACGGCCGGCGTCCAGCGCGGCCCGGTAGCGCACCAGCGCCTCGGCGGTGCGGCCGGTGCGGGCGTCCAGGTCGGCGAGGTTCAGCAGGGCGGCGGCCCGCTCGCGGGGCAGTTCGCGGCGGACCGCCACGTCCAGCACCAGCCGGTGGATGCCGTACAGGTCGGGCGCCGCCGCCTGGGTGCCGAGGTGCGCGACCATCGCCCGGACCAGCTGGGACATCAGCCGCCGGGCCAGCGTGTCGAGATCGCCGTCGGCGACCGCGAGCCGGGCCGCGGCCAGCAGGGCGGGCCGGCGGACCGTCAGCCACTCGGCGGCGTCCCGGGGGGTGGCGAAGCGCAGGGCGCGCGGCATGCCGAGGAGTTTCTCGCGGGCCCCCGGGCTGTCGGTCTCGGTGATCGCCCGGCAGGACTGGAGCAGCCGGACGGTCCGCTCCAGCATCCGGGCCCGGGCCAGCTGGAGTTCGGCCGGCCGGTCCTGGGCCCGGGCGTGGGCGGCCAGCAGCGGGTGCAGACAGCCGGGGACCTGGTACTCGGGCAGCGGGGCGGCCGGCGGGTGCAGCAGGCCGAGGGCGACGAAGTCGTCCAGCGTGGTGCGGGCGCTGCTCACCGAGCAGCCGGCCAGCGCGGAGGCGGTGTGCGGGTCGACCAGTCCGGCGGGGGCCAGCGAGAGCAGCCGCAGCATCCGGGCGGCGGCGCTGGGCAGGGAGGCGTGCACGAGCCGGAAGACCCGGGCGACGGGGTCGCTGTCCTCGGACTCGGCGTGCAGTTGCTTGGCGAGGTCGGCGACGGCCGCCTTGGGGCGGGCGGCGAGCCAGCCGCCCGCCAGGGCCAGGGCGGCGGGCCGGCCCTGGCACTCCTCGACCAGGGACTCGGCGGCCCGGGGGTCGACGGTGATGCGGACCGAGCCGATGCGCCGTTGCAGCAGTTCCACGGCGGACTTGGCGTCCAGGCCGCCGAGCGTGCAGGGGCGGACGTCGGCGATGCCGGTCAGCGGGCCCTCGGCGACGGCGACGACCAGGCAGCCGGGGCTGTCCGGCAGCAGCGCGTCGACCTGTTCGGCGTCGGCGGCGTCGTCCAGCAGGAGCAGGGTGCGGCAGCCGGCCAGGGCGGTGCGCAGTTCGTGCGCGAGGTCGTCCTCGGCGGCGCCGGCCCGGGCCGGGCGGCCCAGCGCGGTGAGCAGGTCCCGGGCGAGGGAGTCGACGGGCACCCGGGTGCCGTCGGGTTCGCGCAGCCGGGCCCGCAGCAGGCCGTCCGGGTAGTCGCCGGCGACCTGGGCGACGAGTTCCTCCGCCAGTGCCGTCCGGCCGGCGCCCGGCCGGCCCGCGACCAGCAGGACCCGGGCGCGCGGGGCCTTGCGGCCGGAGAGGGTGTCGAGGCCGGCCCGCGCGATGTCGGCGCGCAGCGCCTTGAGCTCTCTGGTGCGGCCCAGGAACCGTGGTTCCTCGGCAGCGTCGTCCGACAGCCGCACGCCGTCCGTGTCCACCGCCTGATCCGTCACGGGCCACACTCCCGATCCCACCGCGCACCGGCGCCCGCCGGAACTCCCGGTTCGGGCGTTTTCCGAGCCTAGTTCAGGCTCCGGCGGGTTCCGGCGGGAGCTTGGCCGCAAGATCACGCAAGATCGCCCGATCGGATCAGCAGATCGTCACATCAGCAGAAAACTGCCTTCAAGAACGAGGTTCCGTCCCTCAGATTTCGAACGGACGTGCGGGCCAGGGTGCCTGAGCGGGCCGCAGCGCGTCCAGCCCGTCCAGCCCGTCCGCGTTCCGCGCGGCGACCAGCGAGAGCACCCCCACCACGAGGCAGTTGTTGTGCAGGTCACCGGCGAGGACCCCGCGCACCAGGTCGGCCACGGAGACCCGGCCCAGCTCCATGTCCGCCTCCTCGTCCTCGACCTGGAAGCGCTCGCCCTCGGCCTCCGACAGCTCCCGGGCGAGGAAGATCCGCACCGCCTCGTCGCAGCCGCCGGCCGTGGTGTAGACGTCGGTCAGCACCCGCCAGTCCTCGGCCTTGACGTGCGCCTCCTCGTACAGCTCGCGCTGCGCGGCGTGCAGCGGGTTCTCGCCGGGGACGTCGAGCAGTCCGGCCGGGATCTCCCAGAGCTTGTGCCGCACGGGGTGGCGGTACTGGCGCAGGACCAGGACGCGGTCCTCGTCGTCCAGGGCGAGTACGGCGACGGATCCGGGGTGCACCTGGTAGTCGCGCTTGACCACGGTGCCGTCCGGCATGACCACCTCGTCCGTGCGGACGGAGGTCTTGTTGCCCCGGAAGGGAATCTCCGTCGACCGGATCTCCCACTCCTCGGGGGTGTCCTTGATGGTCATGCCCTGTCCTTCCAGACGCGCGGTCGTACGACGAAGCCGGGGCGCGACCCGTTTGAACGGGTCCGCCCCGGCCACCGTACAACTGTCGTGTTACTTCGCGGTCTTCCGCTCGACAGCCGCCTTCACCAGCCCCGCGAACAGCGGGTGGGGACGGGTCGGCCGCGAGCGCAGCTCCGGGTGGGCCTGGGTGGCGACCAGGTAGGGGTGGATCTCGCGCGGGTACTCGACGTACTCGACGAGCTTGCCGTCCGGGGAGGTGCCCGAGAAGACGATGCCGGCCTTCTTCTCCAGCTCCGCGCGGTAGGCGTTGTTCACCTCGTAGCGGTGGCGGTGCCGCTCCTCGACGTACTCCTTGCCGTCGTAGACCTCGCGCACGATCGAGCCCTCGGCCAGCTTCGCCGGGTACATGCCGAGCCGCATGGTGCCGCCCATGTCGCCCTCGCCGGCCACGATGTCGAGCTGCTCGGCCATGGTGGAGATGACCGGGTGGCCGGTGGCGGGGTCGAACTCGGTGGAGTTGGCGTCGGAGATGCCGGCCAGGTTGCGCGCGGCCTCGATCACGATGCACTGCAGGCCCAGGCAGAGGCCGAGCAGCGGGATCTTGTGCTCGCGGGCGTACTTGATCGCGCCGACCTTGCCGAGCACGCCGCGGTCGCCGAAGCCGCCCGGGATGCAGATGGCGTCCACGTCACCGAGCTGCGCCTGGGCGCCGGCCGGGGTCTTGCAGTCGTCCGAGGTGACCCACTTGATCTTGACCCGGGCCCGGTTGGCGAAGCCGCCCGCGCGCAGCGCCTCGGTGACCGACAGATAGGCGTCGGGCAGGTCGATGTACTTGCCGACCAGCGCCATGACGATCTCGTGCTCGGGCCGGTGGACGCGGCCGAGCAGGTCGTCCCAGGTGGTCCAGTCCACGTCGCGGAACGGCAGGTCCAGCTTGCGCACCACGTAGGCGTCCAGGCCCTCGGCGTGCACGACCTTGGGGATGTCGTAGATCGAACGGGCGTCCGGGCAGGCGACGACGGCGGCCTCGTCGACGTCGCACATCAGGGAGATCTTGCGCTTGATCGCGGTCGGCACCTCGCGGTCGCAGCGCAGCACGATGGCGTCCGGCTGGATACCGATGTTGCGCAGCGCGGCCACGCTGTGCTGGGTCGGCTTGGTCTTCAGCTCGCCGGACGGGCCGATGTACGGCAGCAGCGAGATGTGCACCACGAAGACGTTGTCCCGGCCGACCTCGTGCCGGACCTGGCGGACGGTCTCCAGGAACGGCAGCGACTCGATGTCGCCGACCGTGCCGCCGACCTCGGTGATGACGACGTCGACCTCGTCGGTCGCCATCCGCCGGATGCGGTGCTTGATCTCGTTGGTGATGTGCGGGATGACCTGCACGGTGTCGCCGAGGTACTCGCCGCGCCGCTCCTTGGCGATCACCGTGTTGTAGACCTGGCCGGTGGTGACGTTGGCGGAACCGTCCAGATCGCGGTCGAGGAACCGCTCGTAGTGGCCGATGTCCAGGTCGGTCTCGGCGCCGTCGTTGGTGACGAACACCTCACCGTGCTGGAACGGGTTCATCGTGCCAGGGTCGACATTGAGGTAGGGGTCGAGCTTCTGCATCACCACACGAAGACCCCGGGCCTTGAGCAGCATGCCGAGGCTGGAGGCGGTCAGCCCCTTGCCGAGAGAGGAGGCGACACCCCCAGTGACGAAGATGTGCTTGGTCGTCGAAGCGGTGCTGTTTCGAAAAGCAGCGGGCGGCATGGCCAAGAGGGGGCTCCCGTGGTCGCGGTCTGGGGTGCGATACGGCGGTCCGCCGGAGGTGTCCGGGGTGGTGCCGTCGCTGCGGTTCGGGGGTTTCGTGCCCACCGGTCCACGGGCTACCAGCGTAACAGCGCCGGAGAGCGATGGCTTCCGGCCACGCTCCGCGCACACCCGGACACGGACCAGCACCGCGCGCCGCGCCCGTCACCCGGCGCTCACTCGTTCGGCCGAGCCCGGTTGTCCGGAGCGGCACACAGATCATCTACGTGCGTCGTATCCTGCTCGGACCTTCACTGCCGAGCCCGGCCGGCGACACGGCACCACCCCTCGCCCGTACGCACCGGAACAACGAGAGCTCGTCAGTTCGTTGAACAACAATTGTCGTCCGGTGTCGCGGAGTTTGACATCCCAGAGTTTGGCTTCAGACCCGGGCGACTGCTTTGCTTCATTGATCAACGACGCATGACATCCACCCCTTGACCGCACCAAGCGACAACCCCCATGTGGGGTGACGTGGCCGTTCGACTGGAGTTGCACGTGGCCGGGCGCATCGAAGACTACGCACTCATCGGAGACATGCAGACCGCCGCACTGGTCTGCCGGGACGGCACAGTCGACTGGCTGTGCCTGCCCCGCTTCGACTCCCATGCCATCTTCGCCGGTCTGCTGGGCACGGAGGAACACGGCTTCTGGCGGCTCGGACCGGCGCACGCGGCCGAAGCCGAGCCCCCCACCGCCGCCCGGCGCACCTACCGCGGCGACTCGCTGATCCTCGAATCCGAGTGGGACACCCCGCGCGGCACGGTCCGGGTGACCGATTTCATGCCACCCCGCGACGGCGCCCCGCAGCTGATCCGGATCGTGGAGGGCGTCTGTGGCCGGGTCCCGATGCGCTCGGAGCTGCGGATGCGCTTCAGCTACGGCCGGGTGGTGCCCTGGGTGCACAAGCACGAGGGCCGCACGGTGGCCGTCGCGGGCCCCGACTCGGTGTGGTTCGACACCGAGGCCGAGACCTACGGCAAGGACCTGACCACCTACGCGGACTTCACCGTCGCCCCGGGTGACCGCATCGCCTTCACCATCTCCTGGGAGCCCTCGCACAAGCAGCCGCCCGCGCTGCCGGAGCCGGAGCAGTCGCTGACGGCGACGGAGGACTTCTGGCGCGAGTGGGTCGAGCACTGTACGTACCACGGCCCCTACCGCGAGGCCGTGATCCGCTCGCTGATCACGCTGAAGGCCCTCACCTACGCCCCCACCGGCGGCATCGTCGCCGCCCCCACCACCTCGCTGCCGGAGGAGATCGGCGGGGTGCGCAACTGGGACTACCGCTACACCTGGCTGCGCGACGCGGCGATCACCCTGTCCTCGCTGCTGCGCACCGGCTACCGCGAGGAGGCCCGCGCCTGGCGCGAGTGGCTGCTGCGCGCGGTGGCCGGCGACCCGGAGAACCTCCAGATCATGTACGGCATCGCGGGCGAGCGCGAGCTGGGCGAGGCCGAGCTGGACTGGCTGCCGGGCTACGAGCGCTCCGGCCCGGTCCGGGTCGGCAACGGCGCCGCCCACCAGCTCCAGCTGGACGTGTACGGCGAGGTCACCGAGGCCCTGCACCTGGCCCACATGACCGGCCTGGCCCGCAACGACTACGCCTCCGTCCTCCAGCTCAAGCTGATCCGCTACCTGGAGGACCACTGGAACGAGCCGGACGAGGGCATCTGGGAGGTGCGCGGCCCGCGCCGGCACTTCGTGCACTCCAAGGTGATGGCCTGGGTCGCCGTGGACCGCACCATCAAGCTCATCGAGTCCGGCGACGCGGACGGCCCGCTGGAGCGCTGGCAGGAACTGCGCGACGACATCCACCGGGACGTGTGCGAGAAGGGCTACGACAAGGAACGCAACACGTTCACGCAGTCCTACGGCTCCAAGGAACTGGACGCGTCCCTGCTGCTGATCCCGCAGATGGGCTTCCTGCCGCCCGACGACAAGCGGGTGATCGGCACCATCGAGGCGATCCAGCGGGAGCTGTCCACCTCGGACGGCTTCATCCTGCGCTACCCGACGGACGGCGAGGACGCCGGCGTGGACGGCCTCCCCGGCGACGAGGGCGCCTTCCTGGCCTGCTCGTTCTGGATGGCCGACGACCTGGCGATGATCGGCCGCGTGGACGAGGCACGGAAGCTGTTCGAGAAGCTGCTCTCGCTCCGCAACGACCTCGGTCTGCTGGCCGAGGAGTGGGACCCGCGCCTGAAGCGCCAGGTGGGCAACTTCCCGCAGGCGTTCAGCCACGTGCCCCTGATCGACACGGCTCTGCGGCTGACGGCTTCGGGGGCGTACGGGGGCTGACGGGGGCCCGCGGGGGCCAGGGGGCGCTTCGCGGGGCGGCCCGGGCCCTCGGGCCGCCCCGCGACCGGCCGCCGGAGACGGAGGGCGACGCCGGGTCACTCGGGTGTGATGATCAGCTTGCCCCGCTTGGCCAGGCCGTTCCGTTCGAGTTCGGTGAGCGCCGGGACGGCCGCCGAGAGCGGGACGGTGCGGGCGATCGGTGGCCGCAGCGTGCCCTGGCCGGCGGCTCTGGCGACCGCTTCGAGGTCCTCGGTGACCGGCTGGGCGATCAGGACGCGGAACGGCCCCGGCAGAACGCCGCGCACGAAGTTCGCCGGGGTGGGAAGGATGCTGACGATGCGGCCGCCGGGCTTGAGCAGCGTCCGCGCCGCCCTGACCGGGAGCGTACCGGCGGTGACGACCACGAGGTCGAACCGCTTGGCGAGCGAGGCGGGGTCGAAGCCGAAGCCGACGACCGGCTCGATGCCGAGGCCGCGCGCCTCGGGCCCGGCGCTGTCGCGGCAACTGCCCGCCACCGTCGCCCCGTTCGCGCGGGCGAGCTGCACGACGCAGCGGCCGACCCCGCCGAGGCAGCTGTGCACGAACACGGACTGGCCCGGCCGCAGCTTCCCCTTGGTGAACAGGGCCTGGAGCGCGGTGATCCCGACCGTCGGGACCGCGGCGGCGGCCTCGAACGAGAGGTTCCCGGGCTTCAGCACGACGCCCTTCTCCTGGGCGACGACCACGTCGGCGAACGCACCCGCCCACTTGATCGGCGTCCCGCCCAGCACTTCGGCGCCGACGCTCAGCCGGGTGACGCGGTCGCCGACCGCCTGGACGACGCCCGCGAAGTCGTAGCCCATCGCGCGCGGGAAGCGGCGGCCGGTCACCTGCTTCATGCGGCCGGCCCGGATACCGAAGTCCATCGGGTTGGCCGCGGCCGCGCGCACCCGGACCAGGACCTCGTCGGGGCCGAGCGGGCCCGGCTCGAACTCCTCGAGCCGCATGACCTCCGGCCCGCCGTACTGGTGGTACTGGATCCGCTTCACCGTCGTCGTCCCTTCCTCGTCGGCAGGTGTGGTCCGGCGGGCGCGGTCACAGCGTGACCACGATCTTGCCGTGCACATGGCGGCCGGCTTGAAGTGTCACGGCGGCGCGGATCTCCTCGACCGGGAAGACCGCGGCGACCGGGACGGTCAGCCGGCCGGCGAGGATCGCGTCGGTGATCTGCCGCAGGGCGTCCGGTGCCGCCTCGAAGGCGCCGGTGGCGCGTACGCCGCCGGGCGGGCGGGGGCCCGCGGCGACCGTGGCGATCCGCTCCGGCGCCACGCCGAGCGCCAGCGCGGCCTCGGCCGTCTCGGTGCCGAACAGGTCGGCCGCGGCGCTCACCCCGCCGGGTGCCAGCGCCTGGACCCGGTCCGCCAGCCCGGCGCCGTAGGACACCGGTTCGGCGCCCAGCTCCCGCAGGAAGCCGAACGTGCCCGGTGCGGCGGTGCCGATCACGGCGGCCCCGGCGAGCCCGGCCAGTTGCACCGCGAACACGCCCACGCCACCGGCGGCGCCGCCGATCAGGACGGTGTCACCGGGTCCGGGGCCGATCGCCGCCAGTGCGGCCACGGCGGTGAGACCGGCCACCGGAAGGGTGCTCGCCACCGCGTCGCCGATGCCCTCCGGCGTGTGCCACAGCGCGTCGGCGGGCGGCCTGGCCACCACGAAGTCGGCGACCGCCCGGCCCAGGGCACCGCCGTGCACGCGGTCGCCCACGGCGAAGCCGGTGACCCCGGCGCCCACCTCGTCGACCACACCGGCGAAGTCGGACCCGAAACCGGACGGCACGGTGATGCCGAACCGGGCCGCCGCCTCCGGAGCCGAGGCGATGCCCCAGTCCATCGGGTTCAGCCCGGCGGCCGTCACCCGCACCCGCACCTCCCCCGGCCCGGCGTGCGGTTCGGGCACCTCCCGCACCTCCAGCACTTCGGGGCCTCCGAACGTCTCGTGGATCACGGCTCGGCTCACTGCGGACTCCTCACGGACAGGTGACGGGACTTGGTTCCGTCATGCCATGACCGTAACACGAGTGACGGGACTTGGTTCCATCACTGGCGCGAGTGACGGAACCGAGCCCCGTACACTGCCGTCATGGCTCGCTGGGAACCCAACGCGGCCCAACGGCTCGCGAACGCCGCCCTGGATCTGTTCGCCGAGCGGGGTTACGAGAACACGACCGTGATCGACATCGCGCAGCGCGCGGGGCTGGGCAAGACCACGTTCTTCCGGCACTTCCAGGACAAGCGCGAGGTGCTCTTCGGCGGCGGCACGATGGACGAACTGCTGGTCGAGGCGATCGCCGCGGCGGCGCCGGCCGCCACCCCGCTCCAGGCGGTCGGGCACGCGCTGGACGCGGCCGGCGCGCAGGTCTTCACGCCCGCCCGCCGGGCGTTCATCGCCCGCCGGCAGGCGGTCATCGACGCCAACCCGGAACTGCGGGAGCGCGAGGCGCTGAAGAACCTGGCCCTCGTCGCGTCGATGACCGAGGCCCTCAAACGGCGCGGCACGCCCGAGCTGACCGCCCGGGTGGCCGCGGAGCTGGGCGCGCTCGCCTCCGGCGTGGCCTTCGAACGCTGGAGCCGGATGACCGCCGGTGACGAGGCGGGCGACGACGTCGGTGCGGCAGCCGGTGACGGCTTCGGCGCGATCGCGCGGCAGGCACTCGCCGACGTACAGGCGTCCATGGCCTCCTGCTGATGCTGACGGGACGGCCTCGGCCACGGCGCACCGCCGGCCCGCCGCACAAGCGGTGCCGGGCGCACCCGGACCTGCCCGGCCCCCCGGCTCCCGGGTACCGTCCGAGCCCATGAACAGCACGGAGGACACCGGGCCGGGCGCCCACGGCACCGGCATCACCGTACGGCGCGCCCTGGAGCTGCCCGGACTGCGCGCCGGGCTGCCCGAGGTGGTCACCGGCGCCGACCGGCTGGGCCGTACCGTGCGCTGGGCGCACGCGGGCGAGGTGCCGAACATCGCCTCGCTGCTCAAGGGCGGCGAGCTGCTGCTGACCACCGGCTACGGCTTCGGCGTCCGCTCACCCGACCAGCGGGCCTACGTCCGCACCCTCGCCGAGCGCGGCATCGCGGCCCTGGTCGTGGAGCTGGGCCCGCGGCTGACCCGGCTGCCCGCGGCCGTCGTCGACACCGCCCGCGCGGCCGGGCTGCCGCTGGTCCAGCTGCACCGCGAGGTGCCGTTCGTGGCGGTCACCGAGGAGATCCACACCGAGATCGTCAACGGCCACTACGCGCTGCTCCAGCGGGCCGAGGAAGTGCACCGCCGCTGCACCGGGGCGCTGCTCGGCGGCGGCGGAGTGCCCCAGGTGCTGGACGTCCTGGCCGGCTTCGCGGCCAACCCGGTGTTCCTGGAGACCCCCGGCGGACGGCTGCTGTACGCCGCCGGGGCGGGCCCCGAGGGCACCGATCCGCTCCAGGTGTGGGAGGGGCTGCGCGGCCCGCACAAGGACGCCCCGCCCCCGGCGGGCTCGGTCCTGGTGGACGTGCCCGGCGGCGGCCCGGGCTCCGGTTCGGTGCGGGCCCGCCTGGTCCTGCTGCCGGTACGGTCGCCGCTGGCGCCGGTGCACCGGATGGCGGCGGACCGGGCGGCGGGCGTGCTGGCGCTGGTGCTGATGCAGGCCCGCCAGGAGGAGGAGCTGGCGGCGCGCGGGCGCGGCGACTTCCTCACCGACCTCGCCGAGGGCCGGATCGCCGCCGCCGACGCCCCGGCGCAGGCCCGCGTCCTGGGTTTCAGGCCCGGCGACGGCCCGCTGCTGCCCGTGGTGATGCGGCTGGGCGACGCCCTGTCCGCCGCCGACGGCGGCTGGGCGGTGCTGGCCCGCGCGCTCGCCGAGGAGCTGGCGGCGCTCGGGGTGCCCGTACTGCTGGGCGTACGGCCGGTGGAGGGCCGGGTGCCGCTGCTGCTGGGACTGCGGGCGGCGGCGGACCGGCCGCCCCTGGCCGACCGGGTCTCGGCGGCGCTGCGCTCGGGCGCCGAACGGGCCGCCCCGCGCCGGCCCGGCGCCCGGCCACCGGTCGTGGTCGTCGGCGTACCCGGCGACTGGACCGCCGTACCGGCCGGACTGCGGCACGCGGCGGAGGCGGCGACCGCGGCCCAGGGGCTGCCGGAGCGCCCCTGGTACGACGCCCGCCGCCTCGACACCGACCTGCTGCTGTGGCGGCTGCGCGACCATCCGGACCTGGCCGCCTTCGTGGACCGCGCGATCGGCCCGCTGCGCGACCACGACGACCGGTCCCGGCCGGCGCTGCTGCCGACCCTGGAGGCGTATCTGGCGCACGCGGGCCGCAAGGCGGAGACCGCCCGCGACCTCCACCTCAACCGCCAGACGCTGTACAACCGGCTGGCCCGCATCGAGGAACTGCTGGGCACCGCCCTGGACGACCCGCAGACGGTACTGACCCTGAGCCTGGCCCTGCGGGCCCGGCGGCATGTCGCCTGACCGGGAAGGCGGTCAGAGCAACGGCCTCGGCTGCGTCAACTCGTCGTAGACGCTCAGCACTTGAGCGACGGTCTCGTCCTCGGTCGGCCAGCCGGCCAGCTGCCGCCGGCCGCCGGCCCGCAGCGACTCCCGCCGCCCGGGGTCGCCGAGCAGCCGGACGACGGCGGCGGCGAACGCCTCGGCGTCCCCGGCCGGCACCAGTTCGGCGGCGTCGCCGACGAGTTCGCGGAGGTCCTCGACATCCCCGGCGACCAGCGGCACGCGCGCGTGCAGGGCCTCCCGGGCCAGCAGGGACCGCGTCTCGTGGCGGCCCGGCAGCAGCGCCAGATCGGCCGCGGCGAGCAGGTCGGCGACGTCGTCCCGGCGGCCGACCAGCGTCACCGGCAGCTCCTCCGCCTCGATCCGCCGTTGCAGCGCGGCCCGCAGCGACCCCTCCCCGGCAACCACGACCAGCGGCACCGGGTCCAGGTCGCGCCACGCCCGCGCGGCGTCGAACAGCACCTCGTGCCCCCGCTGCCGCTCCAGCGCGCCGACCGCGATCAGCAACGGGCGGCCGGTCGCGCCGAGTTCGGCCCGGATCTTGGGCCGCGTCCGGTCGGCGTCCTCCGGGTCGACGGGCGGCCGGGGGCCGGGCAGCCCGACGGCGGCCAGCCGGGCGTCCCGGGCGCCGCTGCGCCGCGCGTGGTCCACCAGCCCGGAGGTGGCCCCCAGCACCACCGTGGCGGCCTTCGTCACCCGCCGCTCCAGGACCCGCAGCAGCTGCGCCCGCGGCCCCTCCGCGTGCACCCGGTCGTGCCAGGTGACGACGAGCGGCGTGCGGACCCGGCGGCCGCCGAGGGCGAGCGCGGCCCGGAAGGAGGCGTGCAGCCCGTGCGCGTGCACCAGATCGGCACCCGCGCAGGCGGCCCGCAGCCCGGCGACGGCGACCGGGTCGCTGCTGCGCGCCACGGCCACGTGGTCGGCGCCGGCCCCGGTGAAGTCGTAGCGGCGCTCGGCCTCGACGGGGGCGCACACCGTGACCTTCACGCCCCGTGCCACCAGCCCCGCGGTCAGGGAGCGCACATGCGCGCTGCTGCCGGCGTTGCCTCCGCCCAGCACCTGCACGGTGCGCAGCGGGGACTGGCCGTGCGGGACGTGGCTGCTCACGGGGGTCACGTGGCCGGGGCTCCTGGTTCTGCGGCGGGCGTTCACGGAGAAAGTACCGAAGGGTGGAGCGGAGGAGGAGCGGAGGAGCACGCCGCGCGGTCTCCCGCGCGTACTGCGTCAAGGATGCCAGGACGTACGGGTGTTCCGGGAACGGCGCCGGTCGGCGGGGGCGCTGACGCCGGGGCAACACGACGCGCGCAGTCACTCACACGAGTGACCGCGCCCAGGCGCTGACCTGCTCCCCGTACACCGCCGCCGCCACGACGGCCGCGGCGTGCGCCACCAGTCCCGCCCGCCCGTTGCCCGCCACCACCGCGACGCCGAGGGCCGCGCCCAGCGCGTGCGCCCCGGTGTCACCGAGCATCTCGCGCTCCCGGAGGTCGTCGGGGAGCACCGCCGCGGCCACCCCGGTCGCGGCGGCGGCCAGTTCCGCCGCCGGGCCCCGCCGCACCATTCCCGGCACCCCGAGCGCCAGCGCGGCCACGGCGGCCCGTCCCGGGCGTACGTCGACGAGGTTGACGACGTGCGCGGCGCCGGCGACGACGACCCCGGCGAGCACCTTGTCCAGCGGCCGTTCCTTCAGCACCGCCCCGGCGAGCAGCCCGGCCGCCGAGATCCCGAACAGCTTCACCGCCCCGCTGGTGACCTCGCCGTCGCGCAGCGCCGCCAGATGGGCCCGGAACCCGCGCCGCGCGTCCCCCGCCCCGGCCACGTCGTCGTACGCCCCGCAGGCCCCGGCGGCCAGCACCGCGCACCCGGCGACGGGCCGCACCCGGCCGGTCGCCAGCGCCGCCGCGAGAGCGGCCGCGGCCCCGGCGTACAGCCCGACCGCGCGCCCGGCGTGATTGGTCCGCGTCCAGTGCTCCCGTCCGCCCGGCGCGGTGGCGCGCAGCACGGTCGCACCGGCCCGGGCGAGCGCGGCGGCGAGGACGAGGGAACGGGTCCGCGGAGCACGATCGATCATGCGCTCAGCCTAGAACCCGTCGCTCTACCACCGCCCTACAGGTCGGCCCGGGCCGTCGCCAGCAGTTCCTCGGCGTGCGCCCGCGCGGTCTCCGAGTCCTCCTGCCCGGCGAGCATCCGGGACAGCTCCCGCACCCGGTCCTCGCCCTCCAGGGCCTTCACCCCCGACCGGGTCACCGACCCGTCGTTGGTCTTCTCCACCAGCAGCTGCCGGTCGGCGAAGGCCGCCACCTGCGGCAGGTGCGTGACCACCACGACCTGCGCGGACTTGGCGAGCTTGGCCAGCCGCCGCCCGATCTCCACCGCCGCCTTGCCGCCGACGCCCGCGTCGACCTCGTCGAAGAGGTACGTCGGGACCGGATCGGTGCCCGCGAAGACCACCTCCACGGCCAGCATCACCCGCGACAGCTCACCGCCGGAGGCGCCCTTGGCGATGGGCCGCGGCGGCGCTCCCGGATGCGGGGCGAGCAGCAGCTCGACCTCGTCGGCGCCGGACGGCCCGTAGGCCACCGTCCGCCCGCCGACCTCGACCCCCTCGGGGTCCTCGGTCTGCCGGATCTCGAACGACACCCGCGCGTGCGGCATGGCCAGCGACGCCAGCTCGGCGGTGACGGCGGCGGCGAACCGCTCCGCGGCCTCCGTCCGGGCGTCCGTCAACGCCTGGGCCAGCGCGCCCAGTTCGGCGCGCAGCGCGTCCCGCTCGGCGGTCAGCTCGCCGATCCGCTCGTCGTCGCCGTCCAGTTCGGTCAGCCGCGCGACGCTCTGCTCCGCCCAGGCCAGCACGGCGGCGACGTCCGCGCCGTACTTGCGGGTCAGCCCGTTGATCGCGGCCCGCCGCTCCTCGACCGCCGCCAGCCGGAGCGGGTCGGCGTCCAGGTCGTCGGCGTACCCGGCCAGCTCACCGGCCACGTCGCGGAGCAGGATGCCCACCTCGCCGATCCGGTCGGCGAGCGTGGCCAGCGCCGGGTCGTGCGACCGCACGGCGTCCAGCGCCCGCTGCGAGCCCGCCACGAGCGTCGCCGCGTCGATCCCCTCGGGGTCCTCCGGGTTGCCCGCGAGCGCGGCGTGCGCGGCCGTCGCGGCCGACGCCAGCGCCTCGGCGTTGCCCAGCCGCTCCGCCTCCTCCGCCAGCTCCACGTCCTCACCGGCGCGCGGCTCGACGGCGGCGATCTCGTCCAGCCCGAACCGCAGCAGATCGGCCTCCTGGGCGCGCTCCCGGGCCCGCGTGGTGATCTCCTCCAGCTCCTCGGCGACCGCCCGCAGCCGCCGGTACGCCTCCCCGTACTTGGCCAGCGGCGCGGCGACCGCGTCCCCGGCGTACCGGTCGAGCGCCTGCCGCTGCCGGGCCTGCTTCAGCAGCCCCTGCTGGTCGGTCTGCCCGTGCACGGCGACCAGCTCGTCGGCGAGTTCGGCGAGCACCCCGACCGGCACCGATCTGCCGCCCAGGTGGGCCCGCGACCGCCCCTCGGCGGACACCGTCCGGCTGATCAGCAGCGCTCCGTCGTCCAGCTCGGCCCCGGCCTCCTCGGCCCGGACCGCGACCTTGGCGTCGGGGGGCACGGTGACCCGCCCCTCGACCACCGCGTTCTTGGCCCCGATCCGCACCAGCGCCGGGTCCGCCCGCCCGCCGAGCAGCAGCCCCAGGCTGGTGACCACCATGGTCTTGCCCGCACCCGTCTCACCGGTGACGGCGGTGAACCCGGGCGACAACTCGACCACGGCATCGTCGATCACGCCGAGCGACCGTATCCGCATCTCCTCCAACACGGACACGACCTTACGAGGTCGAGACGGGGTAACGCACACGGCCTGTCCTTGTCACCCAGGCGAGTACAACGCCGACAGGAGCGCGGGACTGTGCTGATAGCGGCTGCGCCGCGGGGCGCGACCAGCCACAACCCGCCCGCACCCGCCACCGAACCGAAACCACCCCATCGAGTCCGCGTCAGTGCGGCGCCCCCCGCCACCCCGCCACCGGCAAGGCGAACTTGGCCACCAGCCGATCAGTGAAGGACGCGTGATGCAGCCGAGCCAGCCGCACCGGCACCGCCCCCCGCCGCACCTCCACCCGCGCCCCGGCCGGCAACTCCACCGTCCGCCGCCCGTCGCACCACAACACCCCCGGCGGGATGTGCGGCAGCACCTCCACCGCCAGCACCGAATCCGGCGAGGTCACCAACGGCTTCGCGAACAGCGCGTGCGCGCTGATCGGCACCATCAGCAACGCCTCCACCTCCGGCCACACCACCGGCCCCCCGGCGGAGAACGCGTACGCGGTCGACCCGGTCGGCGTCGCCAGCACCACCCCGTCGCACCCGAACCCGGTCACCGGCCGCCCGTCCACCTCCAGAATGACCTCCAGCAGCTTCTCCGCACCGGCCTTCTGCACGGCCGCCTCGTTCAGCGCCCAGTCGGTGTGCACGATGTCCCCGTTGCGGTGCACGACGACATCGACGGTCATCCGCTCCTCGACCTCGTAGGCCCGGCTGACCACCCGGTCGACGACCTTGTCCAGGTCGTCCCGCTCGGCCTCGGCGAGGAACCCGACCCGCCCCAGGTTGACGCCGAGCATCGGCACCCCGGAGGCCCGCGCGAACTCCGCGCCGCGCAGCAGTGTCCCGTCGCCGCCGAGCACGATCAGCAGCTCGCACCCGTCCAGGCACTGCGGGGTGGCCTCCTTGACCAGCTGCACCTCGCCGGGCAGCGGCAGATCGCACGCCTCGGCCTCCAGGACCCGCACCCCGAGCCCGGCGCGCAGCAGCCCCTTCACCACCAGTTCGGCGCTGCGCACGGCCGCGGGCCGCCCGGTGTGGGCCAGCAGGAAAACAGTACGAGCTCGGTTCTGTGTCAACGCGGCCCCTCCGCCACTGCACGATCGACGTCGGCCGGGTCCAGTCGGTCGGCCCCGGCCCGCAGCCACAGAAAGTACTCGACGTTCCCGGAGGGACCCGGCAGCGGACTCGCGGTGACACCTTTCACCCCGAGCCCCAGCTCCCACGCCCTCGCCGCCACGCCCCGCACCGCCTCCGCCCGCAGCTCGGGACTGCGGACCACGCCCCCGCTGCCGAGGCGTTCCCTGCCCACCTCGAACTGCGGCTTCACCATCATCACCAGGTCGGCACCGGGCGCCGCGCAGCGCACCAGGGCGGGCAGCACCAGCCCGAGCGGGATGAAGGACAGGTCCCCCACGACAAGATCCACCGGCACCCCGTCGATCACCTCCAGCGTCAGTTCCCGCACGTTGGTACGGTCCTTGACGGTGACCCGTTCATCGCTCTGGAGCGACCAGGCGAGCTGCCCGTAGCCGACATCGACGGCGACCACGTGCGCGGCCCCCGCGCGCAGCAGCACATCGGTGAACCCGCCGGTCGACGCCCCGGCGTCCAGGGCCCGCCGCCCCGGCACCGCCAGCCCCAGCGGTACGAAGGCGGCCAGCGCGCCGGCCAGCTTGTGCCCGCCCCGGGAGACGTAGTCGGGGTCGTTGTCGTCCTTCGCTACGACGATGGCCGCCGCGGTCTCCACCTGCGTGGCCGGTTTGGTCGCGACGGTCCTGCCGACGGAGACCCGCCCGGCGGCGATCAGCTGCCCGGCGTGCTCCCGCGAGCGCGCGAGCCCCCGCCGGACCAGCTCCGCGTCGAGACGGCGACGTGCGACTCCTGCCACGTTCGGTTCAGCTCCTACTGCGGTACGAGGACGGGGGCGCCGGAGGTCCCGGGCGGGCGTCGAGCGCGGTGAGCGCGTCGCGCAGCCCCCGGTGTACATCCTCGTACACCGCCAGGTGTCCGTCGGTGGCCAGGTGGTCCACGTCGGCCAGCCGCTCCAGCAGGGCGTCCGTGCCGGCGTCCCCGGTGGTGGCGCGGGGGATCTCCAGGGGGGCGGGCGTGGCCGGGGTGCGCTCCGCCGGTGCTTCCGGCTCCGGGACTGCGTCGCTCATGGTCCCGACGCTACCCCGAACCCCTGGGGTACGGTCGGTGGCGATGGCGACGATCGAGGAGTGCCGCGCGGCGCTCGAGAAGCTTGCGGAGAACATGCGGGGCGCCGAGGACGACGTGCGGGCCGCCAGCGAACTGGACCGTTCGGTGAGCTGCCACATCACGGACCTGGACGTCACCTTCGCCGGCCGCATGACGGACGGCGTGATCGACGTGCGCGACACCCTGACCGGCGTCCCGCGCGAGAAGGCCGACATCCGGCTGGCCATGACCGGCGACGACCTCGTCGCCCTGGTCGACGGCGAGCTGAACTTCGCCAAGGCGTGGGGCTCGGGCCGGGTGCGGCTGGAGGCGGGCCTGCGGGACCTGTTCCGTCTCAGGAAGCTTCTGTGAGGGCGACCCGGGCCCGCGCCCTGCGCGCGGCCGGCACCACCAGCGGCGTCCCCGTCTCCGGGTCGTCGATGACCTGACAGCGCATCCCGAACACCCGCTCGACCAGCTCGGCCGTGACGATGTCCTTCGGCGCGCCCTCCGCGATGACCTGACCCTCGCGCAGCGCGATGAGGTGGGTGGCGTACCGGGCGGCGTGGTTGAGGTCGTGCAGCACGGCGACGAGCGTGCGGCCCTGCTCCTCGTGCAGGTCGGCGCAGAGGTCGAGGACGTCGATCTGGTGCTGGATGTCCAGGTACGTCGTCGGCTCGTCGAGCAGCAGCAGCGGGGTCTGCTGGGCGAGCGCCATGGCGATCCAGACCCGCTGGCGCTGTCCGCCGGAGAGTTCGTCGACGTACCGGTCGGCCAGTTCGGCCACCCCGGTCTGCGCCATCGACTCCTGGACCACCCGCTCGTCCTCGGTGGACCACTGGCGCAGCAGGCCCTGGTGCGGGTAGCGGCCCCGGCCGACCAGGTCGCCGACGGTGATGCCGTCGGGCGCGATCGACGACTGCGGCAGCAGCCCGAGGGTGCGCGCCACCTGCTTGGCGGGCATCGACTGGATGACCTGGCCGTCGAGCAGGACCCGGCCGTCGCTGGGCTTGAGCATCCGCGACAGGGCCCGCAGCAGGGTCGACTTGCCGCACGCGTTGGGACCGACGATCACGGTGAACGAGTTGTCGGGTATCTCCACCGACAGCTGTTCGGCGATGACGCGCTGGTCGTAGGCGAGGGTGACGTTCTCGGCGGACAGGCGGTTCACGATGCTCCTTTGGTTGTTCAGCCCGCTGGTGACGCCGGGGCGGGTCCTCATATCCGGCCCGCCTTGCGCTCGGTGACCAGCAGCCACAGCAGGTAGACGCCGCCGACCACGCCGGTGACCACGCCCACCGGGAGCTGGTCGGCGCCGAAGGTCCGCTGCGCGACCCAGTCGGCGGTGACCAGCAGGGCGGCGCCCATGCACAGCGACGGCAGCAGGTTGGGGCCGGGCGCCCGGGTCAGCCGGCGGGCGAGCTGCGGCGCGGTGAGCGCGACGAAGCCGACCGGTCCGGCGGCGGCCGTGGCGGCGGCGGTGAGCAGCACGGCGGCCACCAGCAGCAGCATCCGTACCCGCTCCACCCGCACCCCGAGGGCGGACGAGACGTCGTCGCCCATCTCCATCATGCGCAGTCCGCGGCCGTTGGCCAGGGCCACCGGCACGAGGATCAGGCACAGGACCAGCAGCGGCCACACCTGGTCCCAGTCCCGGCCGTCGAGGCTGCCGGTCATCCAGACCACGGCCCGGGAGGCATCCACGATGTCGGCCCGGGTCATCAGATAGCCGTTGACCGCCGTGACGATCGCGGACACCCCGATCCCGACCAGCACCAGCCGGTATCCGTGCACACCCCGCTTCCAGGCGAGCAGATAGATACCGAACCCGGTCACCAGGCCGCCCACGAGCGCGCCGAACGTGACCTGCGCGGCGCTCCCGGAGAACAGCACGATCATGATCAGCGCACCGGCCGTCGCGCCCTGCCCGAGCCCGAGCACGTCCGGACTGCCCAGCGGATTGCGGGTGATGGCCTGGAACAGCGCGCCCCCGAGCCCGAGCGAGGCGCCGACCAGCAGTCCGACCAGCACCCGCGGCAGCCGCAGCTCCCGCACGATGAACTCCTGGCCCGCGGTGCCGCCGCCGAACAGCGTGCGCAGCACATCGGCCGCCGGGATCGGGAAGTCGCCGGTACCGATCAGCACGACGCTCGCGGCGAGCGCGGCGACCAGCAGCAGCACGACGACGGTCAGCGACCTGACGTCCAGCCGCAACGACAGGCCGCCGGGGGTACGCACAGCACGGACAGTACGGGCGGTACGCACGGCACGGACGGTACGGCGGGTCTTCGCGGTGGTCTTCACAGCTGGGCCGTCCTCCGCCGTCGTACGAGAAAGATGAAGACCGGGCCGCCGAGGACCGCCGTCACGATGCCCACCTGGAGCTCCGCGGGCCGGGCGACGATCCGGCCGAGCACGTCGGCGCCGAGCAGCAGCACCGGCGACAGGACCGTGGCGTACGGCAGGATCCAGCGCAGGTCGGGACCGGTGAAGGAGCGCACCACGTGCGGCACCATCAGGCCGACGAAGACGATCGGCCCGCACGCGGCGGTGGCCGCCCCGCACAGCACGGTCGCGGCCAGCATCGACAGCGCCCGGGTCCGGGTCAGGTTGGCGCCGAGGGAGCGGGCGGTGTCGTCGCCCATCTCCATCGCGTTCAGCGGCCGGGCGAGCGCCAGTGCCAACGCCGTGCCGACCACGAAGAACGGCAGTACCTGGGTGATGGTCCCGTTGTCCGCCGAGGACAGCGAGCCGACGGTCCAGAAGCGCATCGTGCCCAGCGCCGCCTCGTCGGTGATCATCACGGCCTGGAGGTACCCGTAGAGGGCGGCGCTGATGGCCGTGCCGGCCAGCGCCAGCCGGACCGGTGTCGCGCCCCGGCTGCCGCCCAGGAACCAGACCAGCGCGCCGACCGCCGCAGCCCCGAGGAACGCGAACCAGACGTACCCGTTCAGCGAGGTGACGCCGAAGAAGGTGATGGCGGTGACCACGGCGGCGGAGGCCCCCGCGTTGATGCCGAGCAGCCCGGGATCGGCCAACGGATTACGGGTGAGCGCCTGGAGGACCGCCCCGGACAGCCCCAGCGCGGCACCGGCCAGCAGCCCCAGCACGGTCCGCGACAGCCGCTCCCCGACCACCACGTCGCCGTACGAACCCGAGTCCTCGAACAGGCCGTGCCACACCTGCGCCAGGGACAGGTCCTTGGCGCCGATCACGAGGCTCGCCACGGCGACGCAGGCCAGCACCGCCACGGCGACGAGCAGCCCGGCGGCACGGATCACCCGGCGGTCCGGGGGCGCGGCGGCCTTCTCGGCGCGCGCTTCGGGGGGACTGTCGACCAACACCCGGTTAGGTTAGCCTAACTCCCCTTCGGTCACGATGCCCGGGACCCGAACCCGCCTCCTCCCCCGGTGCCTCACAGCCCCAGCCGCGCCAGCGCCTTCTCCGCGTCCAGCGCGCAGGAGCCGGCCCCGGCCGCCGTCCAGGCCGCCGCGCACAGCGCCCGCAGCCCGTCGAGGGCCGCCCCGTCGCCGTCCAGGTCCAGCCGCTCCGCGCCCGCCGTCGCCGTCCAGCCACCGCACCGGAAGCCGCCGCCGTCCGCGTCGGTGACCTCCGGCTGCCCGGTGAGCAGTCCGCGCAGATCGGCGTCCACATAGGTCGGCCGGTGCCGCGGCGGCGCGGCGACCAGCTGCCGGCCGTCCGTGACCCCGGTCAGGACGAGCAACGAGTCGACGTCACCGCCGACGGCGCCCTCGATGTCGGTGTCCAGCCGGTCCCCCACCACCAACGGCCGCTCGGCGCCCGTGCGCAGGATGGTCTCCCGGTGCATCGGCGGCAGCGGCTTGCCCGCGACCCGCGGCTCCGCGCCGGTGGCGATCCGGACGACCTCCACCGCCGCGCCGTTGCCCGGCGCGATCCCGCGCCCGCTGGGAATGGTCAGGTCGGTGTTGGACGCGTACCAGGGCACCCCGCGCGCGACGGCGTAACTCGCCTCGGCGAACCGCCCCCACGCCAAATCGGGCCCGCCGTACCCCTGCACCACCGCCGCCGGGTCGTCGTCGGCCGACTCCACCGGCTCCAGGCCGCGCTCCCGCAGCGCGACCCGCAGCCCCTCCCCGCCGATCACCAGCACCCGCGCCCCCGCCGGCACCTCCTCGGCGACCAGCCGCGCCACGGCCTGCGCGGAGGTGATGACGTCGGACCCCTCGGCCGCGACCCCCAGCTCCGTCAGATGCTCCGCCACCGCGTCCGGCGTCCGCAGCGCGTTGTTGGTGACGTACGCCAGCCGCATCCCGCCCGCGCGAGCCGTGGCCAGCGACTCGACCGCGTGAACGATCGCCGCACCGCCCGCGTACACCACCCCGTCCAGGTCGAGCAGCGCCGTGTCGTACGCCTCGCTCAGGGCCTGCCCCCTGCCCTCGGGCCTCGTCCTGACGCTCCGGCTCATCACACATCGCTCCTCGTCATCGCCGCGTCGTTCCTGGTTCTCCGTCTTTCCCCGATCATCCCCCATGGCACTGACACACGTACGATGCCGGGATGGATACCGCAGGTCACTCGGAAGCGACGGCGCGCCGGGGCCTGGAACTCACCCCGTTCCGAGGTCTCCGCTACGACCCCGACCGGGTCGGCAGCCTGGCCGCCGTGACATCCCCTCCCTACGACGTCGTGGTCCGCCCCGACGGCCTGCTCCACCTCGAATCGTCGGACCCGCACAACATCGTCCGCCTGATCCTCCCGCAGGCCGCCACCCCCGCCGCCCGCGACCGGCAAGCGGCCCGCACCCTGCGCCGCTGGCGCGCCGAGGGCATCCTCACCACCGACCCCGAACCCGGTCTCTACGTCTACGAACAGCGCGCCGACGACGGCCTCCTGCAACGCGGCGTCATCGGCGCCCTGCGGCTGCCCGAGGCCGGCGACCGCTCGGTCCTGCCGCACGAGGACGTCATGCCGCACGTGGTCGCCGAGCGCGCGTCCCTGATGCGCGCCACCTCGGCCAACTTCGAGCCCCTCCTCCTCACCTACCGCGGCGACCGCGCACCGACCCCCACCAGCACCGCCGTCGAACGCGCCGCCGACCGCCCCCCGCTGCTGGCCACCACCACGGAGGACGGCTACCGGCACCGCCTGTGGTCGATCACCGACCCCCGGGAGATCGCGGAGATCCAGTCGGACCTCGCCCGCCACCAGGCCCTCATCGCCGACGGCCACCACCGCTGGGCCACCTACCGCGAACTGCGCGCCGAGCACCCCTCCCCCAGCCCCTGGGACCACGGCCTGGTCCTGCTCGTCGACACCGCCCGCTACCCGCTGCGCGTCCGCGCCATCCACCGCCTGCTGCACGACCTGCCGGTCGCGGACGCCCTGGCGGCGCTGAAGGGCACCTTCCGGGTCCGCCGCGTCGACGCCCCACGGGCCGAGGCCCTGACCGCCCTGGCTAAGGCGGCGGCCACCGGCAACGCCTTCCTCCTCGCCGGCGACGGCACCTACCACCTGGTCGACCACCCGGACCCGGAACTCCTGGCCCGCACAGTCCCCGCCGACCGCCCGGCCGCCTGGCGCACCCTGGACGCGACCGTCCTGCACACCACTCTCCTCGCCCACCTCTGGCACGTCCCCGAGGACTCCGCCGCGCACATCTCCTACATCCACGACACGGCCGCCACCGTCGAGAAGGCGGAACGCGACGGCGGTACGGCGGTCCTGATGCACCCGGTCCGCGAGGAGGTCGTCCGCGACCTGGCCCGCCAGGGCGTCACGATGCCCCGCAAGTCGACCTCGTTCGGCCCGAAACCGGCGTCCGGCCTGGTCCTGCGCACCCTGGAGCCCTGACACGACTGAGGGGCGGGACCGCCAACGGTCCCGCCCCTCATCTGTCACTCCGGGTCAGCCCCGGTCCTCCCGCTGCTCCTCGTCCGCGTCCTCGTTCTCGTTCTCGTTCTCGTCGAGGGCGTCCACGAAGTCGACTCCGTCCAGCTCGGCCAGCCGGTCGGAGGCGTCCGTACTGCCGTCCCGGTCGGACTCCACGGCCTTGGCGAACCACTCCCGCGCCTCACCCTCCCGACCGGCGGCCAGCAGCGCGTCGGCGTACGCGTACCGCAGCCGAGGCGTCCACGGCTGTACGGAGCTGGAGGCCAGCTCGGGGCTCTGCAAGGTCACGATCGCCGCGTCCAGTTGCCCCATGTCCCGCCGGGCACCGGCCGCGACCAGCCGCATCTCGACCTGCCCGGCCTTGTCCAGCTTGTGCACCTCGGGAGCACCGGCCATGTCCAGCGCCTTCTCCGGCCGCCCGAGCCCGCGCTCGCAGTCGGCCATGACCGGCCACAGGTCCACACTGCCGGTCATCCGCCGCGCGGCCCGGAACTCGGCGAGCGCCTCCGAGTACTTCTGGTTCGCGTACGCCGCGAATCCGGCGGCCTCCCGTACGGCGGCCACCCGCGACGCCAGCCGCAGCGCCACCCTGGCGTACCCGTACGCCCCCTCGGGGTCCTCGTCGATGAGCCGGGCCACCATCACCAGGTTCCTGGCGACGTCGTCCGCGAGCGTCTTCGGCAGGCTCTGCAACTCCTGCCGTACGTCCTTGTCGATCTCGTCGCCCGTGACGTCCTCGGGGATCGGCAGCCGCTTGATCGGCTCCCGGTCCCGGTCGTCCCGGAACCGGCCGCCCCCACCGCGCCGGTCATCACGGCTGTCCCGGCTGTCCCGGCCACCCCGGAAGCCACCGCCGGGCCTGCCACCGCGGTCGTCGCGCCGAGGTCCGCCCCGTCCCCCGCGGTCGTCCCGGCCCCCGTCGCGACGGAAACCACCCCGGTCCCCGCGGTCGTCACCCCGCCGCTCGTCCCGCCCCCGGAACCCGCGGTCCCGGTCATCCCGCCGACCGAACCCACCACGGTCACCATCCCGCCTGTCGTCCCGGCGGTCGTCCCGCCGGAAGTCCGGCCGCTCACCACGGCGATCATCCCGCCGGCTGTCTCGCCGGTCGTCCCGGCGATCATCCCGCCTGTCGTCACGACGGTCGTCGCGCCGGAAGTCCGGCCGCTCGGTACGACGGTCGTCGCGTCGGTCATCACGGCGATCATCCCGCCTGTCGTCACGACGGTCGTCGCGCCGGAAGTCCGGCCGCTCGGTACGACGGTCGTCGCGTCGGTCATCACGGCGATCATCCCGCCGGAAGTCCGGCCGGTCACCGCGCCGATCATCCCGCCGGTCGTCCCGCCGGTCGTCGCGGCGGAAGTCCGAACGGTCATCACGGCGGAAGCCACCGCGCTGGCCACGATCGTCTCCACGCCGCTCGTCGCGCCGACCGTAATTCCCCCCGCCCCCGCCACGGTTGTCATCGCGCCGGAAACCACCACGGTCGTCGTCCCGCCGGAAGGCCGGACGCTCTCCCCGGTCATCCCGTCGAGGCCCCCGGTCGCGGTCGTCCCGACGCGCGTAACCACCGCCACCACTTCCACCGCTCGGACGACTGTCGTCGCGCCGGCCGTAATTGCCACCGCCACGGTTGTCGTCACGCCGGAACGCGGGACGCTCGCCACGATCATCACGCCGAGGCCCGCGATCCCGGTCATCACGGCGCCGGTCGTCACGGCGGTCGTCCCGCCGGTCGTCACGACGGAAACCACCACGGTCCCCTTCACGACGCACAGGACCACCACGGCCACCGCTGTCCCGTCGCCGCTGGTCGCGCTCCGGTCGGTCGTCGGGAGAGTTGGTGGACATCGGTGACTCCTGTCTTCGGTACTGCAAGCATTGTAAAAACAAAAGGACCCCTGGTCCCAGCTGAACGCTGGGACCAGGGGTCCTTCCAAAGATTGTTCGGCGGCGTCCTACTCTCCCACAGGGTCCCCCCTGCAGTACCATCGGCGCTGTAAGGCTTAGCTTCCGGGTTCGAAATGTAACCGGGCGTTTCCCCTACGCTATGACCACCGAAACCCTAATGGTTTCGAGCGAACAAGCACACTCTTCATTTGTTGTTCTGCTCGAACCGGCAACGGTCGTTGCCTCAGAACTAACACAGTGGACGCGAGCAACTGAGGACAAGCCCTCGGCCTATTAGTACCAGTCAACTCCACACCTTACGGTGCTTC
>NZ_JBQOUX010000121.1:0-25031 GCF_052216785.1 Streptomyces sp. JW3
CCACCCCCCCTGTTCCGGGGCGGCCGACCTTCTCCCCCCTCTTTCTCCTGCTCCCCCTCGTGCTCTTCGCGCTGATCACCTGGCAGGTCGTCGCGGACGGTCCGCTGCTGCGCGCGGACCAGCGGGTGAGCCGGGCCCTGGTCCGGCCGGACCGGTTCTCCGAACTCCTCTCCGACCTCGGCAACACCCAGGTCGCGCTGCCCGTCCTCGCGCTCGCGCTGGTCTGCGCCGCCTGGCACGGCCGGGCCGCCGGCGCGGACCGCTGGTGGCTGCCGCCCGTCGCCGGCGCGCTGCTGATGGCGCTGGTACCGGCCCTGGTCGTGCCGCTCAAGGTGTGGACCGACCGCCCCGGCACCCCGGCGGTGGCGCCGGGCACCGGCTACTTCCCCTCCGGCCACACCGCCACCGCCCTCGTCGCCTACGGCACGGCCGTCCTGCTGCTCCGGCCCCTGCTGCGCTCGCCCGCCGCCCGCCGCTGCCTGGGCCTGGCCGGCGCGGTCCTGGTCCTCGGCGTCTCCTACGGGCTGGTCCGGCGCGGCTATCACTGGCCACTGGACGTGGTGGCCAGCTGGTGCCTGTTCGGGGCCGGACTGGGCGCTCTGCACCTGCTGCTGAGCCGCCGCCGTACCGAGGAACACCACCGCCGTCCCGAGGAACACCACCGCCGTCCCGAGGAACGCTAGCTCTCTTCCTGTCCCGCGAGGCCGGCCGCCGCCTCGTGCATCGCCAGTTCCAGCAGGGCCGGATCGGTGAGGGTGCCGGAGCCGTCCGGCGGTACCAGCCAGCGGATGCCGCCGACCGACAGCCGGCCGGGGTAGGGGACGACGATCCAGGTGCCGGCCCCGGCCGTCCGCACGCCGGTGCCCAGCCAGCGCGCCGCGGTGCCCGGCGGTACGAAGAACCCGGCGCGCGCGTCGCCGAAGTCGGCGAGCACCGGGCCGGGCCGGTCCAGGATCCGGGTCAGCACGTCGAGGGTGAGATGGCCGAGCCGGCTCGGCAGGATGAGTACGTCCCAGGCCCGGCCGGCCGGCAGCAGGGCGATCCCCAGGGGGTTGCGCTCCCACTCCAGCCGGCAGACCTCGGGATCCGGTGCGACGGATGCCAGCCACTGTGCCGCCGTCTTCGCCCCAGGCATGTGGGGACCTCCCTTTCGGTCGTGGACGCGGGTGCGTCACGAGGGAGAGGGAGGTCACCGGCGGGCATTACGCGGCTTGGCGCGTCCCGCGGGGGTGAAGCGGGTCGCACCCCGCGACACCGGCGCGCACGCCCCGGCGCTCGCACCCGCGGAGCTACGGGTCAGCTGTCGAAGCCCAGTCCGAACCGGTCCAGGGTGCGCAGCCACAGGTTGCGGCGGCCGCCGTGCGCGTCCGCGCGGGCCAGCGACCACTTGGTCAGCGCGATCCCGGTCCAGGCGAACGGCTCCGGCGGGAACGGCAGCGGCTTCCTGCGCACCATCTCCAGCTCGGTGCGCTCGGTCCGCTCCCCCGCCAGCAGGTCCAGCATCACCTCGGCGCCGAACCGGGTCGCGCCGACCCCGAGCCCGGTGTACCCGGCGGCGTAGGCGACCCGCCCCTGGTGGGCGGTGCCGAAGAACGCCGAGAACCGGGAGCAGGTGTCGATCGCGCCGCCCCAGGCGTGGGTGAAGCGGACCCCGGCCAACTGCGGGAAGCAGATGAAGAAGTGCCCGGCCAGCTTGGCGTGGGTGGCGGGCCGGTCGTCGTACTCGGCGCGCACCCGGCCGCCGTAGTGGTGGACCGCGTCGTAGCCGCCCCACAGGACGCGGTTGTCGGCGGAGAGCCGGAAGTAGTGGAACTGGTTGGCGCTGTCGGCCAGGCCCTGCCGGCCGCGCCAGCCGACCGAGGCGAGTTGGTCGTCGGTGAGCGGCTCGGTCATCAGGGCGTAGTCGTAGACCGGGACGGTGTAGGAGCGGACCCGCCTCAGCAGGTTGGGGAAGACGTTGGTGCCGAGCGCGACCGTGCGGGCCCGGACCGTGCCGTACGGGGTGCGTACGGCCATCCCGGCGCCGTACGGCTTCAGGGTGAGCGCCGGAGTGTGCTCGTAGACCCGGACGCCGAGGCGGCGGCAGGCCCGCTTCAGGCCCCAGACCAGTTTGGCGGGGTTGAGGACGGCGACGCCCCGGCGGTCGTACAGGCCGCCGAGGAAGGTCGGGGAGTCGACCTCGGCGCGGACCGCGTCGGCGTCCAGGTACTCGACGTCCTCGGCGAGGCCGTGCCGCCGGCTCTCCGCGTGCCAGGCCGTCAGCTCCTGGAGCTGGTGCGGCTCGGTGGCGAGGTCGATCTCGCCGGTGCGTTCGAAGTCGCAGTCGAGGTGGTGGCGGGCGACGGCGGACTCGATGGCGTCGAGGTTGCGGGCGCCCAGTTCCTCCAGCTTGTGGATCTCGCCCGGCCAGCGGGCCAGGCCGTTGGCCAGGCCGTGGGTGAGGGAGGCGGCGCAGAAACCGCCGTTGCGGCCGGAGGCGGCCCAGCCCACCTCCCGGCCCTCCACCAGGACGACGTCCCGCCCCGGGTCGCGCTCCTTGGCGAGCAGCGCGGTCCACAGGCCGCTGTACCCGCCGCCGACCACCAGCAGGTCGCAGCTCTCGGCGCCGGTGAGGGCGGGCTCGGGGCGGGGGCGGCCGGGGTCGTCCAGCCAGTACGGGACCGGCTGGGCGTCGGCGAGGGCAGTGGTCCAGTCACTCCTGAGCTGCATGGTTCACGCCTTGGGTTTGGTCCGGCGATTGCTGATGACCATCGAGACGAGGACGAACAGTACGGCGATGACGAACATCGCCGTCCCGATGACATTGATCTGAACGGGGGTGCCGCGCTGTGCCGAGCCCCAGACGAACATGGGGAAGGTGACGGTCGAACCCGCGTTGAAATTGGTGATGATGAAATCGTCGAAGGAGAGCGCGAAAGCGAGCAGCGCGCCCGCGGCTATTCCGGGCGCGGCGATCGGCAGGGTGACGCGGACGAAGGTCTGGAACGGGCCGGCGTAGAGGTCCCGGGCGGCTTCTTCCAGTTTCGGGTCCATCGACAGGACCCGCGCCTTGACCGCCGTCACCACGAAACTGAGGCAGAACATGATGTGGGCGATCAGGATCGTCCAGAAACCGAGCTGGGCGCCCATGTTGAGGAACAGCGTGAGCAGCGAGGCGGCCATCACCACCTCGGGCATCGCCATCGGCAGGAAGATCAGCGAGTTCACGGCGGAGCGGGCCCGGAACCGGTAGCGGACCAGCGCGAAGGCGATCGCGGTGCCCAGCGCGGTGGCGCCGAGCGTCGCCCAGAAGGCGAGCTGGAGGCTGAGCGAGAGCGAGCCGCACAGGTCGGCGACCCCGCACGGGTCCTGCCAGGCGTCCGTCGAGAAGTCCTGCCATTCGTAATTGAACCGGCCGACGGGTTTGTTGAAGGAGAACACCGTGACGACGACGTTCGGCAGCAGCAGATACGCGAGCGTCAGCAGTCCGGCGAGGACGACCAGATTGCGCTTGAGCCAGTTGACGAAGGCCATTTACACCAGATCCTCCGTGCCGGACTTACGGATGTAGAGGGTGACCATGACGAGGATCGCGGCCATCAGGATGAAGGAGAGCGCGGCGGCGGTCGGATAGTCCAGGACGCGCAGGAACTGGGTCTGGATGACGTTGCCGACCATCCGGGTGTCGGTGGAGCCGAGCAGGTCGGCGTTGACGTAGTCGCCGGTGGCCGGGATGAAGGTGAGCAGCGTGCCGGAGACCACGCCCGGCATGGAGAGCGGGAAGGTCACCTTGCGGAAGGTGGTGACGGGCCGCGCGTACAGGTCGCCGGCCGCCTCGTGCAGCCGGCCGTCGATGCGCTCCAGGGAGGTGTACAGCGGCAGCACCATGAAGGGCAGGAAGTTGTACGTCAGACCGCAGACCACCGCGAGCGGCGTGGCCAGCACCCGGTCGCCGGCCGTCCAGCCGAGCCAGCCGGTCACGTCCAGGACGTGCAGGGTGTTGAGCGCGCCGACCACCGGGCCGCCGTCGGCGAGGATGGTCTTCCAGGCCAGGGTGCGGATCAGGAAGCTGGTGAAGAACGGCGCGATCACCAGGATCATGATCAGGTTCCGCCAGCGGCCCGCGCGGAACGCGATCAGGTACGCCAGCGGGTAGCCGAGCAGCAGGCACAGCACGGTCGCGGCGGCGGCGTAGGCGACCGAGCGCAGGAACTGCGGCCAGTACTCCGCCAGGGCGTCCCAGTAGGTGGCGAAGTGCCAGGTGACCCGGTAGCCGTCCTCCAGCGAGCCGGTCTGCACCGAGGTGGACGCCTGGTAGACCATCGGCAGGGCGAAGAAGACGAGCAGCCAGAGGATGCCGGGCAGCAGCAGCCAGTACGGGGTCCAGCGGGCGCGCCGGCGGGGAGCCGCGCGGTCCGGTTCCGGTGCGGTGGGCGGAGTCTCGGTGAGCGTGGCGGTCATCAGGCCGCCTCTTCCACTCCGGCGTCCGCGTCCTGCGCGGCGTCCAGGGCGAAGGTGTGCGCCGGGCTCCAGTGCAGGACGACCTCGGCGCCGGGGATTAGGCGCGGGTCGCGGTCGACGTTCTGGACGTAGACCGCGAAGTCGCGGCAGACGGGGCTGTCGACGACGTACTGCGTGCGGACGCCGATGAAACTGGCGTCGGCGATGGTGCCGGTGATGCGGTTGCGGCCGGCCGGGACGGTGCCGGCGTCGGCGGCGTGGGTGAGGGAGATCTTCTCCGGGCGGACCCCGGCCAGGATCCGGCCGCCGGCGGGGGTGGGGGCGGTGCAGCGCGCGGCGGGGAGGACGAGCTTTCCGCCGCCCGCCCTGAGCACGACGTCCTCGCCGGTGCGGCTGTCGACCTCGGCCTCGATGAAGTTGGAGGTGCCGAGGAAGTTGGCGACGAAGGTGGTGCGCGGGTGCTCGTAGAGGTCGGTGGGCGGGCCGAGCTGTTCGACCCGGCCCGCGTTCATCACGGCGACCGTGTCGGCCATCGTCATGGCCTCCTCCTGGTCGTGCGTGACATGGACGAAGGTGATGCCGACCTCGGTCTGGATGCGCTTGAGCTCCAGCTGCATCTGCCGGCGCAGCTTCAGGTCGAGGGCGCCGAGGGGTTCGTCGAGCAGCAGCACCTTGGGGTGGTTGATCAGGGCGCGGGCCACCGCGACGCGCTGCTGCTGGCCGCCGGAGAGCTGGTGCGGCTTCTTGCGGGCCTGCTCGCCGAGCTGGACCAGGTCGAGCATCTCGCCGACCTGCTTCTTGACCGACTTGATGCCGCGCCGGCGCAGGCCGAAGGCGACGTTCTCGAAGACGTCGAGGTGCGGGAAGAGGGCGTAGGACTGGAAGACGGTGTTCACCGGGCGCTTGTACGGCGGCAGGTGGGTCACGTCCTGGTCGCCGAGGTGGACGGTGCCGCAGGAAGGTTCCTCCAGGCCGGCGATCATGCGCAGGGTGGTGGTCTTGCCGCAGCCGGAGGCGCCGAGCAGGGCGAAGAAGGAGCCCTCGGGGACGGTCAGGTCCAGCGGGTGCACGGCGGTGAAGGAGCCGTAGGTCTTGCCTATGCCGGCCAGGCGGACGTCGCCGCCGTTCTCGTTCGTCATCTGGGTCACTGGGTCACGCCCCCGTCAGCTTCGCGAACTTGGCCTCGTACGCCGTCTCTTCCTTCGAACTGAGCGAGCGGAAGGCGCGGGACTTCGCCTGCATGGCCTGGTCCGGGATGATCAGTGGATTCGCCGCCGCGTCCGGGTCGATCTTCGCCAGTTCTTCCTTGACGCCGTCGACCGGACAGACGTAGTTGATGTAGGCGGCGAGTTCGGCGGCGGCCTTCGGCTCGTAGTAGTAGTCGATGAGGCGTTCGGCGTTCGCCTTGTGCCGGGCCTTGCTCGGGACCAGCAGGTTGTCGCTGGAGGTGACGTAACCGCTGTCCGGGATGAGAAAGTCGACGTCCGGGTTGTCCGCCTTGAGCTGGACCACGTCGCCGGCCCAGGCCAGACAGGCGGCGAAGTCGCCCTTGCTGAGGTCGGAGGTGTAGTCGTTGCCGGTGAAGCGGCGGATCTGACCGCTGTCGACGGCCTTCTGGAGCCGGGCGACGGCCGCGTCGTAGTCGTCGTCGGTGAAGGCGCCCGGGTCCTTGTCCATGTCCAGCAGGGCCATGCCCATCGTGTCGCGCATCTCGGTCAGCAGGCCGACCCGGCCCTTGAGCTTCGGGTTGTCCAGGAGGTCGGAGAGGGACTTCACCGCTACGCCGTCCAATGCCTTCTTGTTGTAGGCGATGACGGCGGATATGCCCTGCCAGGGGTAGGAGTAGGCGCGGCCCGGGTCCCAGTCGGGGGTGCGGAACTGGGGCGAGAGGTTGGCGAAGGCGTGCGGCAGGTTGGCCGGGTCGAGCTTCTGCACCCAGCCCAGGCGGATCAGCCGGGCGGCCAGCCAGTCGGTGAGGACGATCAGGTCCCGGCCGGTGTCCTGGCCGGCGGCGAGCTGCGGCTTGATCTTGCCGAAGAACTCGTTGTTGTCGTTGATGTCCTCGGTGTACTTCACGCTGATGCCGGTGCGGCGGGTGAAGGTGTCGAGGGTGGGGTGCTTCTTGCCGCTGTCGTCGACGTCCATGTACTCGGTCCAGTTGGAGAAGTCGATCTCCTTCTCCTGGTCCGAGTGGTCCTCGGCGGAGGTGCCGCCCTCCTTGGTGCCGGCGGCGGGGATGCCGCAGGCGCTCAGCGCGGCGGCGGCGCCGACGGTGAGCGTGCCGGCGGCGGACGCGCGCAGCAGCGAGCGGCGGGTCAGGGCGGCCCGGCCGTTGCGCATGCTGCGCCGCATGGCGGCCACTTGGGCCGGGGAGAGACGGGCTGGCTCGTACTGCTCCATGCGTGTGGGGCCCTTTCGGCAGACGGGAGGAGCGGAGGACGGGGGGCGGGGGCGGGGGGCGGGGGGTGGCTGGCGGGCCGGGGGCGGGGGGCGGGGGGTGGCTGGCGGGCCGGGGGCGGGAGGGGCTAGCGGTCTCCGAAGACGGTGCGGTGCCAGTCCTTCGCGGGGGTCGCGGTGTTGTCGAACATGACATGCTTGAGCTGCGTGTACTCCTCGAAGGAGTAGGCGGACATGTCCTTGCCGAAGCCGGACGCCTTGTAGCCGCCGTGCGGCATCTCGCTGATGATCGGGATGTGGTCGTTGACCCAGACGCAGCCCGCCTTGATCTCGCGGGTGGCGCGGTGGGCGCGGTAGACGTCCCGGGTCCAGGCGGAGGCGGCGAGGCCGTACGGGGTGTCGTTGGCGAGGCCGATGCCCTCGTCGTCGGTGTCGAAGGGCAGCACGACCAGGACCGGGCCGAAGATCTCGGCCTGGACCGCCTCGCTGTCCTGGGCGGCGTCGACGATGAGGGTGGGACGGTAGTAGGCGCCGTCCTTCAGGTGCTCGTCGTCGGGGATCTCGCCGCCGGTCACCACGCGGGCGTAGCCGCGGGCCCGGTCGACGAAGCCGGCGACGCGGTCCCGGTGGGCGTGGCTGACCAGCGGGCCGAGGTCGGTGCCGGGGGCGAAGGGGTCGCCGAGGCGGACGGTTCGCATGAGGGCGGCGGTGCGGTCGACGAACGCGTCGTAGTGGGGGCGTTGGACGTAGGCGCGGGTGGCCGCCGTGCAGTCCTGGCCGGAGTTGATGAGGGCGGCGGCGACCGCGCCGTGGGCGGCGGCCTCCGGGTCGGCGTCGTCGAAGACGAGGAAGGGGGCCTTGCCGCCGAGTTCCAGGTGCAGGCGCTTGAGGGTGGCGGTGGCTGTCTCCGCGACGCGTTTGCCCACGGCGGTGGAGCCGGTGAAGGAGGTCATCGCCACGTCGGGGTGGCCGACGAGGTGCTCGCCCGCCTCCGGGCCGGTGCCGGCGACGATGTTGATGACGCCGGCGGGGAGGCCGGCCTCGGTGGCGGCCTGGGCGAACATCAGGGCGGTGAGCGGGGTGTTCTCGGCGGGCTTGAGAACGATGGTGTTGCCGGCGGCGATCGCCGGGAGGATCTTCCAGGCGGCCATCTGGAGCGGGTAGTTCCAGGGGGCGATGGAGCCGATGACGCCGAGGGGTTCGCGGCGTACGTAGGAGGTGTGGTCGGCGGAGTACTCGCCGGCCGACTGGCCCTGGAGGTGGCGGGCGGCGCCGGCGAAGAAGGCGGCGTTGTCGACGGTGCCGGGGACGTCGAACTCGCGGGTGAGCTTGAGGGGTTTGCCGCACTGGAGGGACTCGGCGCGGGCGAGATCCTCGGCGTGGTCGGCGAGGACGGCGGCGAACCGGTGCAGGGCGTCGGAGCGTTCGGCGGGCGTCGCGCCGGCCCAGGCGGGGAACGCGGCGCGGGCGGCGGCGACGGCGGCGTCGACGTCGGCCGGGGCGGCGAGGCGGTAGCTGAGGACCGGGGTGCCGGTGGCCGGGTCGACGACGGTGTACGTGCGGTCGGAGGTGCCGTGGGTGAGACGGCCCGCGATGTACTGGGCCCCGGCCGCGAAGCGGTGCTGTGCGCGGTCCTGTGCGCGGTGCTGTGCGCGGTCCTGTGCGCGGTCCTGTGCGCGGTCCTGTGCGCGGTCCTGTGCGGGGAAGCGGTCCTGGGTGGCGTTGCCCGGGTGGTGCATGTCGGCTCTCCTCGGTGTCCCCGGTGGTGGGGGCCGGCGTGGCTCGAACTCGATGTGGGTGCCGATCCTGACAGAGCGATGGGCCTCCAACAAGTGATTCCGTTGTTGCCTTTTGGTTACGCGACGGAATCCGATGAAACGGGTGGACCGGGTGTCGAGTCGGTGCGGAAAAGGGGGGACGGAGTGTCAGTGGTGCGTGCCACAGTGGCGTGTATGGGAGAGGTGACGGAGGCGTTGGACAGCAGGGAAGCGCTGGTCGCGGCGGTGCGGGCGGGGGCGCGGGTGAAGTACCTGTGGTTCTGGGGGCACCGATCGGGTCCGGACGGGCGGGTCGGGGCGGGCTGTCTGAGTCAGTGGTGGCCGTCGCCGTTCACGGTGGGCGGGGTGGCGTACGCGAGCGCCGAGCACTGGATGATGGCCGGCAAGGCGCGGCTGTTCCGGGACCCGGAGGCGGAGCGGCGGGTGCTGGCGGCGGGGCATCCCGCCGAGGCGAAGAAGGCGGGGCGGCTGGTGCGGGGCTTCGACGAGGCGATATGGGAACGGGAGCGGTTCGGGATCGTCGTCGAGGGCAGCGTCCACAAGTTCGCGACGGACACGGCGCTGCGGGAGTTTCTGCTGGGTACGGGGGACCGGGTACTGGTGGAGGCCAGTCCCGTCGACCGGGTGTGGGGCATCGGCCTCGCGGCGACGGACGAGCGGGCGGGCGATCCGGAGCGGTGGCGGGGGGCGAACCTGCTGGGCTTCGCGTTGATGGAAGCGCGGGCGAGGCTGCGGGGTGGGGGGTTGCGGGCCGTGGTGAGGTGAGGCCTGCGGCGGCCTGCGCGGGTGGGGTGGGGGTGCGCGTAGCGCCCACTGGTGGGTTGTGGGTCGGGGCCGGGGCGGGGGGTGTCCGTCCTCGGAACGGCGCGGAATCGGTCTCCTACGGGGGTGAACCGGGTCGACGCGCCAACCGCTGCGGGCGAACACCCCCCACCCCGTCCCCTTCCCGCCGTACGCGACTGCGGGTACGTCCCCGGTGGCCGCGACACCTGCGACGCCCGACGCCGACTCCGGACCCGCCTTCCGAGTCCCGCGCGTGCGCGTACAGCCCTGGTGCCTCCCACGCCTGCCACGGCGACTACGGAACCGCTCCCCGAGCCCCCGCGCGCCGCATTCCCCACGCCCCCACGTCCTAAGACCGGCACGGGCGGCACGGGCGGCGTGGGCGGCACGGGCGGCGCGGGCGGCGCGTGGCCGCGGACAGTACGCGGCCACGGGCAGTACGCGGCCGCGTCACCGCGGGCAATCGTGCCTCCCCCAGTGCCTGAACGGCCTGGGAGGTACCCCAGGGGCGGCACGGGTGGGCGATGGGGGTCCCCCCGCTCGAGCGCAGCCGAGAGTGGGGGAGGCACCCCGTCGCGCCGGGCTGCGCCACGCCCCCGGCCCAGCTCAACGCCGGTGCCCCGGCGACGCGGGACCAGCGCACCTGGGCCCGCCCCCGCCGACAGCCCTACCCGCTCGTGAAGATCAGGACCGCGAATCCGACCCCCAACGCGACCCCGAAAGAACCGCAGATGATGCCGGCCAGTGCCTGGCCGGAGTTGGTGGCCTCGCCCCTGCGCGCCTTCGCCCGGCCGACCGCGCCGAAGACGATGCCCAGCACCCCCGCCAGGATGGCGAACGGCCACATGCAGAAACCGACGGCCGCGATGATCCCGAGGACGAGACCGGCCGTGCCCATGCCGTTCCTCGGCGGCAGCGGCCCCAGGCCCTGCCAGCCGTAGTAGCCCTGTGGCTGCGGACCGGCACCGTAGCCGGGGCCGGGGCCATGGGCTGGATAGTTGTAGGCACCGGGGTAGCCGTAAGGGAGCCGGCCGGGTCCGTCAGGGCTGATCGGCGGCGGGGGGACGACGGGGCTGCCCTGGCCACCGTGCCCCTGCCCCTGCCCCTGCCCCTGCGACGACGCCGGCGGTGCGAAGGGGTTGGCGGGACCGGCGGGGCGCACGTCGGAGGCCGGCGCGGCGAACGGATCGCCTCCCGAGCCCGTATGCGTCCTCGCATCCGCACCCGACGGCGTCGCCCACGGCTGCGACGGAGGCGGCGGCGTAGGCGCCGCGTCGGACGGCTGGTCGCCCAAGGTGGGTATGGAGGTGACCGTCTGGTGGTCCGGCTCGGGGACGGACGGGGACGGCCACGGCGTCGAGGCCGGCGGCGTCGGATCATCCGGCACGGGCACCGGCACCGGCCGCCCCGAGCCACCGGACGCGTCCGGATCCTCGTTGACCGGCGGCGGCCACAACTTGCCGCCCGCGCCCGGCACCGCGTCTCTTCGCCCCGCACCGGGCGGCGCTGTCGGTCCGTGCGCGTCGGCTTCCGGCGTCTGCGCGTCGTCGGACATGCGCGGGTCCCCTCTGTTCGAACGTGCCGTCATGCTACGGCGCGTACCCGTCCGGCGGGCCCCCGGCCTACGATGATCCCCGAGTCGCCGATCAGCCGATCACCAGCGCCCCGCCGGACACCACCCGGCCGCCGGGCGCCCCGTTCCGGGGAGGAACCCTTGACCGAGAACACCGAGCGAGCCGAGCGCACCGGACGGACCGGGAGCGGCGCGCAGCCGCAGGACCCCGGGCACGGCCCGCGCCCCGAGCACCTCGTCAGCTCCGGCGTCCCGCGCGACCTGCGCTCCTTCATCGCCGGTCTGCCCAAGGCCGAACTGCACGTCCACCACGTCGGCTCCGCCTCCCCCCGGATCGTCGCCGAACTCGCCGCCCGGCACCGTGACTCCGAGGTACCCGCCGACCCCGAGGCGCTGGCCGAGTACTTCACGTTCACCGACTTCGCCCACTTCATCAAGGTCTACCTGTCGGTCGTCGACCTGATCCGCACCCCGGAGGACGTCCGGCTGCTGACCTACGAGGTGGCCCGGGAACTGGCCCGGCAGCAGGTCCGGTACGCCGAGCTGACCCTGACCCCGTTCTCGTCCACCCGGCGCGGTGTCGACGAGCGCGGCTTCATGGACGCGATCGAGGACGCCCGCAAGGCGGCCGAGGCCGAGTTCGGGACCGTACTGCGCTGGTGCTTCGACATTCCGGGCGAGGCGGGAACGGAGGCCGCCGAGGAGACGGTCCGGCTGGCCACCGACGACCGGATCCGGCCCGAGGGGCTGGTCTCCTTCGGGCTCGGCGGGCCCGAGATCGGCGTGCCGCGCCCGCAGTTCAAGCCGTACTTCGACCGGGCGATCGCCGCCGGGCTGCGCTCGGTGCCGCACGCCGGGGAGACCACCGGCCCGGAGACCGTGTGGGACGCGCTCACCTACCTGCGCGCCGAGCGGATCGGACACGGCACCTCCTCGGCGCAGGACCCGAAGCTCCTCGCCCACCTCGCCGAGCACCGGATTCCGCTGGAGGTGTGCCCGACGTCGAACATCGCCACCCGCGCGGTGCGCACCCTGGACGAGCACCCGATCAAGGAGTTCGTGCGCGCCGGGGTGCTGGTGACGGTCAACTCCGACGACCCGCCGATGTTCGGCACCGATCTGAACAACGAGTACGCCGTCGCCGCCCGACTGCTGGACCTGGACGAGCGCTCTCTCGCCGAGCTGGCGAAGACCGCGGTGGACGTCTCCTTCCTCGACCCGGCGGGCAAGGCCCGGATCGGTGCGGAGATCGACGCCTACACCGCGACCTGGCTCACCTCATGACCGAAGTGATCGCCGTGGCGCATCGCGGCGATCCCTACCGGGTCCGCGAGAACACCCTCGCCTCGCTGCGCTCCGCGCTCGCCCGCGGCGCGGACGCGGTGGAGATCGACGTACGGCTGACCCGGGACGGCGTGCCCGTGCTGCTGCACGACGAGACGCTGACCCGGCTGTGGGAGCGGGACCGGCCGCTGGCCGCGCTCACGGCCGCCGAGGTACGGGAGTTGACGGAGGGGCGGGTGCCCACGCTGGCCGAGGCGCTCGCCGCGGCCGGCGGACACCGGCTGATGGTGGACCTGCCCGGCGCGCCCGGCGTCCGGGCGGTCCGGCGGATCGTGGACGTGGTGCGCGAGTGCGGCGCGGGCGACCGGGTGTACTACTGCGCGGGGGCCGCCGCCATGCTCGCCGTGCGGGCAGCCGACCCGGCCGCCGAGATCGCGCTGACCTGGACCACCCTGGCGCCGCCCCGGCCCGCCCTGCTGGCCGCCGTCCGGCCGCGCTGGCTCAACTACCGCTGGACGCTGGTGGACCGGGCGCTGTCCGAGCGGGTGCGCCGGGACGGTTACCTGCTCTCCGTCTGGACGCCCGACACCCGACGTGCCATGCGCCGGCTGATCGGTCTGGGCGTCGACTCGATCACCACCAACCGGGTCGACGTGCTGGGCGCCGTGCGCGCGGCGTCCGGGCGGGCGCTCGCAGGCGCGCACGGCGCGTAAGGAACGCGGGCCGGGCGGGGTGCGCCCGGTGGGCCGTCGGTAATCGGACAAGGTGCGCGGGACGCGGGGATACGCCCGGGGCGGCACGGGCGACGGCGGCGGCACCGGCGGGCGCGGGTACCGGCGATCACCTCTGTCGGCGGGGAACCGGAACGTCCACTCCACAGGTGGCCGGTTCGCTCTCCCGAGTTCTTGACCGTGAAATTGACGCGTGGATACGTTCTGTAGCGGACTGAACACGCAGCGTGTTCGGCTTGGTTCGGGGTTTTCTACGGGTGGGGGAACTGTGGATGTCGAGGTTCTCGGACATGTGGCGCTACGGGTGGGGGAGGACCGCAGGACACCGAGCGCGCCCAAAGCCCGCCAGGTCCTGGCGCTCCTGCTGGTCAACGCCAACCGGCTGGTCAGCACGGACGCGCTGATCGAGGAGCTGTGGGCCGAGCGGCCGCCGCGCAGCGCGCTGAGCGCCTTGCAGACGTATGTCTTCCAGGTGCGCCGGCTGCTCGGGGAGCTGGTTCCCGACACCCCGCCCAAGAGGATCCTCATCACCACGCCGAACGGCTACGAGTTCCGGGCCGATCCGGCCCGGGTGGACCTCCAGCGCTACGAGCGGCACCGGCTGGCCGGGCAGCGGGCGTTCCACGGCGGGGACAACCTGGCCGCCGTCGAGCAGTTCCGCGCGGCGCTGCACGTCTTCTCCGGCCCGCCGCTGGCCAATGTGCGGCGCGGCATGCGGCTGGAGGCGGAGCTGGTGCGGCTGGCGGAGAGCCGGACCGGCGTACAGGAGACCAGGATCGAGGCGGAGCTCGAACTGGGCCGCCAGCACGAGGTGCTCAGCGAGCTGAGCGGGCTCGCCTCGCGGCATCCGCAGCACGAGGGGTTCCACCGGCAGCTGATGCTCGCGCTGTACCGGTGCGGCAGGCGTCCGCAGGCCCTGAAGGTGTACGACCGGCTGCGGCAGTCCCTGGTGGCCGAACTGGGGCTGGAGCCGTCGCGGGACCTGCGCACCCTCCAGCGGGCGATCCTGTGCGCGGACCCGGGGCTGGACGCCGCCGGCGACCGGAGTCCGTTGCGGCCGGCGGTCCCGGCCCGCTGACCGGGCCGTCACGGGTCGCCCCAAAAAAAGAGCTGCCGCGTCTCGTGGAACAGCGCAACGCCGGTCAACGCGTCCTCCTCGGTGCCGTCAGCGTCGACGGTGGCAGGCGGCGCTCGGCGCCGGGTGAAGGCGGGGGCAATCCGGGCGAGACCGTCCGGTGAGGCGGCGTTGCCCGTCCCACGAGCCGCCGGTGGTGGCCTGGTGGGCGACCGACGACGCGACGGAGGCGGCGCCATGAACCTCGACGACGTCCCGCACCGCACCGCCGTACCGCGTTGGGGGACCTTGCGGGACCTCGTGACGGACGCGGCGTCCCGGTACGGGGACCGGGAGTTCCTGCGCTGCGCGGACCGGACGCTCTCCTTCCGGGCGGCCGACGCGCGCGGTGCCGACCTGGCGCGGAAGCTGGCCGGGCACGGCGTCCGGCCCGGCGACCGGGTGGCGATCCTGCTGGGCAACGGTGCGGACTGGCCGCTGAGCTGGCTCGGCGTCGTCAAGGCCGGTGCCGTCGCGGTGCCGGTCGACGCCCGCTGCGGCGCCTTCGACCTGCGGCACGTCCTGCACGACTGCCGGGCCGCCCTGGTCCTGACCGCCCCCGGCCTGGCGGCGCTCGCCCGCCGGGCGGCCGGCGGCCTCGGCCGGCCCTGCGCGGTCCGTACCCTGCCCGGCCTGGACGCCGCCGGCCGCCGCGGCGACCTCCCCCGCCTGCTCGCCCGCACCGACGCCACGGTGGGCCTCCAGTACACCGCCGGCACCACGGGCTTTCCGAAGGCGTGCGTCCTCACCCACGACTACTGGCTGCGCACGGCGTGGGGGATCGCCGCCGGGGCCGGGCTGCGCCGCGCCGACGTGGTCCTGACCGCGCAGTCCTTCGCGTCCGTCGGTCCGCAGTGGCAGACCGTGATGTGCCTGATGGCCGGGGTGCCGCTGGTGGTCCTCGAACGTTTCTCGGCCGCCGGGTTCTGGGACTCCGTACGCCGGCACGGGGCCACCGTGACCCATGTGGTGGGCGGCATGCCGACGCTGCTGCACAAGCAGCCGCCGCGCCCCGCCGACCGCGAGCACGCCCTGCGGCTGGTGCTGTGCTCCGGCATCCGGCCCGAGCGGCACCGGGAGTACGAGGAGCGCTGGGGCGCCCGCTGGCGGGAGCTGTACGGGTCCACCGAGAGCGGGCTCGACCTGATCTCGCCGGTGGATGCGGAGAGCGCGGTCGGCAGCGGGGCACTGGGGCGGGCGCCGGCCGGCAAGCGGATCGTCGTCGCCGACGAGCGCGGGGAGCGGGTGGCGCCGGGTGCGGCCGGGGAGATCCTGGTGCGCGGCCGGCCCATGATGAAGGGCTACTGGAACGGCGCGGAGGCCACCGCCCGGGTGTTCCGCGGCGGCTGGTACCACACCGGCGACCTGGGCGTCGCGGACCCGGCCGGGCGGGTCCGGCACGCCGGGCGGCTCGCGGACCTGATCCGGCGCGGCGGCGAGCAGATCGCCCCGGCCGAGGTGGAAGCGGTCCTGGAGGCGCATCCGGCGGTGCTGGCGGCGGCCGTCGTCGGCATCCCCGACCAGCTGTCCGGCGAACTGCCCAAGGCGTTCGTCCGGTTGCGGCCCGGCACCCCGCCCACCGCGCCGACGGCCCGGTCCCTGCTGGCGCACGCCCGCCGGCGGCTGGCCCGGCCCGCGGTCCCGGCCTACCTGGAGTTCGTCGGCTCCTTCCCCACCACCGCCTCGGCCCGGATCCGCAAGCATCTGCTGCTGCGGCCCGGCGACGACCAGCGCGGCGGGGCGTTCAGCACCGCGGCGGACGGGTGGGTGTGACCGCCGGGGCGCGGCCCGAGGTCACCGCCGACCTCGCGGTCACCGTCGTGGCCGAGGTCGCCGTCGTCGCCCTGGACCGGCCCGCGAAGCTCAACGCCCTGACCCGGGCGATGCGCCGGGACCTGGCGACCCTGCTGCGCCACTACGGCGACGGGCGGCAGGTGCGGGGCGTGGTCCTCACCGGGCGGGGGCGGGCCTTCTCCGCCGGGCCGGAACTGCGCGAGACGGCGACGGGACCGACCGGGAACCGTGCGGCCGGGACGGGAGCGTCGGCCGCAATGAATCCGTGCGCCGGGACCGAAACGAACCCGGCCGCCGAGATGGACCTCTTCAACGCCGTCACCCTGGCCGCGCTGGCCGCCGAGGTCCCGGTGGTGGCCGCCGTGGGCGGTCTCGCCGTCGGCGGCGCGGCCGAACTGGCGCTGAGTCTGGACGCCCGGGTCGGCACCGCGCACGCGGCGTTCGCCTGGCCGGCCAACGGCCTCGGGCTGACCGTGTCCAACGCGGCCAGCCTGTTCCTGCCCCGGCTCACCGGCGGTGCCCAGGCGCTGCGCCTGGTCATGGAAGGTGCCCGCGTCGACGCCCTGCGGGCGTGGCGGCTCGGTCTGCTCGACGAACTCGTCGGCCCCGACGACGACCTGGTTCCGGCCGCCGTCCGGCTGATCCACCGCTGGACGCCGCCGGGCTCGTCGGCCGCCGCCCACCTGCGGCTGCTGCGCCCGTCGCCGCACGCGGTCCGGCGGGCCATGCGCCGGGAGAAGGCCGCCCTCGCGCGGACGGTGCCGCCCGCGTGAGGACACGCCCTCTCCCGGGCGGCGGCGCCGCTCACCCCTCCAACGACGTCATCACATGCTTCACCCGCGTGTAGTCGTCGAACCCGTAGGCCGAGAGGTCCTTGCCGTACCCGGACTTCTTGAAGCCGCCGTGCGGCATCTCCGCGACCAGCGGGATGTGTGTGTTGATCCACACGCACCCGAAGTCCAGCCGCCGGGACATCCGCATCGCCCGTCCGTGGTCCTTCGTCCACACCGAGGAGGCCAGCGCGTAGTCGACCCCGTTGGCCCACTCCACCGCCTGCTCCTCGTCCCGGAACGCCTGCACGGTGATGACCGGCCCGAAGACCTCCTGCTGCACGATCTCGTCGTCCTGCTTCAGCCCGGAGACGACGGTCGGCGCGTAGAAGTAGCCCTTGTCGCCGACCCGGTGGCCGCCCGCCTCGACCTTGGCGTGCGCGGGCAGCCGCTCGATGAAGCCGGCCACCTGCTGGAGCTGGCTGGGGTTGTTGAGGGGCCCGTAGAGCACGTCCTCGTCGTCCGGCTGCCCGGTCTTCGTCTCGGCCGCCGCCTTCGCCAGCGCGGCCACGAACTCGTCGTGGATCGCCTCGTGCACCAGCACCCGGGTGGCCGCCGTGCAGTCCTGCCCGGCGTTGAAGAAGCCCGCCTCCGAGATGCCCGCGACGGCGCCCGCGATGTCGGTGTCCTCGAAGACCACGACCGGCGCCTTGCCGCCCAGCTCCAGGTGGACCCGCTTCAAATCCTTGGACGCCGACTCGGCGACCGCCATGCCGGCCCGCACCGACCCGGTGATGGAGGCCATCGCCGGGGTCGGGTGCTCGACCATCAGGCGGCCGGTGTCACGGTCGCCGCAGATGACGTTGAAGACGCCCTTGGGCAGGATCGCGCCGATGATCTCGGCGATCAGGACGGTGGAGGCGGGCGTGGTGTCGGACGGCTTGAGGACGACCGTGTTGCCCGCCGCCAGCGCCGGCGCGAACTTCCACACGGCCATCATCATCGGGTAGTTCCACGGCGCGACCTGCGCGCAGACCCCGATCGGCTCACGGCGCACGAAGGAGGTCAGGCCCTCCATGTACTCGCCGGCGCCGCGTCCCTCCAGCATCCGGGCCGCGCCCGCGAAGAAGCGGATCTGGTCGACCATCGGCGGGATCTCCTCGGTGCGGGTCAGCCCGATCGGCTTGCCCGTGTTCTCCACCTCGGCCGCGATCAGGTCCTCGGCCCGCTCCTCGAACGCGTCCGCGATCTTGAGGAGGGCCTTCTGCCGCTCGGCCGGGGTGGTGTCCCGCCAGGCCGGGAAGGCCGCGGCGGCGGCCGCCATGGCCGCGTCCACGTCCGCCCGCCCGGACAGCGGCGCGGTCGCGTACGCCTCGCCCGTGGCGGGGTTGACCACCTCGGTGGTCCGTCCGTCGGCGGCGTCCCGGAACTCGCCGTCCACGTAGTTGCGTAGCTTGCGCACTGCCGGCCCTCCAAGAACTTGGATGTGTCCAATGGCTGAGACACCCACACTAATCGGACGGCCGACGTTTTCAACACCCCCACTCCCCTACTGGTTGCGAAATCCGCAGACTGAGACCTCGTAGACAACGGATTTCATCGATACGACCTTGCGGAACCGTCGATCCGTCGTGCACAGTGAAGCCGTGGCCAGTCGAAGCGCAGACCAGAAGGGCTCCCGCGAGTCCCGGACCGGCGGTCCCCAGTTGGACGCCGTCTCCCTCGCGATCGTCGAGCAGCTCCAGGAGGACGGCCGCCGGCCGTACGCCGCCATCGGCAAGGCCGTCGGCCTGTCCGAGGCGGCCGTGCGCCAGCGCGTGCAGAAGCTGCTCGACCAGGGCGTGATGCAGATCGTCGCCGTCACCGACCCGCTCACCGTGGGCTTCCGCCGGCAGGCGATGGTGGGCGTCAACGTGGAGGGCGACGTGGAGTCGGTCGCCGACGCGCTGGCCGCGATGTCCGAGTGCGAGTACGTCGTGATGACCGCGGGCTCCTTCGACCTCATGGTGGAGATCGTCTGCGAGGACGACGACCACCTGCTGGACGTCATCAACAAACGCATCCGGGCCGTCCCCGGCGTGCGCTCCACCGAGAGCTTCGTTTACCTGAAGCTCAAGAAGCAGACCTACATGTGGGGAACCCGATAACCGTGAGCACCGACAAGGACCTCAGCAAGGCCGCCTACGACCACCTGTGGATGCACTTCACCCGCATGTCGTCGTACGCGAACGCGCCCGTCCCCACCATCGTCCGTGGCGAGGGCACCCACATCTACGACGACAAGGGCAAGCGCTACCTCGACGGCCTCGCGGGCCTGTTCGTGGTCCAGGCCGGGCACGGCCGCACCGAGCTGGCCGAGACCGCCATGAAGCAGGCCCAGGAGCTGGCCTTCTTCCCCGTGTGGTCGTACGCCCACCCGAAGGCCGTGGAGCTGGCCGAGCGGCTGGCCCACGAGGCCCCCGGCGACCTGAACAAGGTCTTCTTCACCACCGGCGGCGGCGAGGCGGTGGAGACCGCCTGGAAGCTCGCCAAGCAGTACTTCAAGCTGATCGGCAAGCCCACCAAGTACAAGGTGATCTCCCGGGCCGTGGCCTACCACGGCACCCCGCAGGGCGCCCTGTCCATCACCGGCCTGCCCGCCCTGAAGGCGCCCTTCGAGCCGCTGGTGCCGGGCGCGCACAAGGTGCCGAACACCAACATCTACCGGGCCCCGATCCACGGTGACGACCCGGAGGCGTTCGGCCGCTGGGCCGCCGACCAGATCGAGCAGCAGATCCTGTTCGAGGGCCCGGAGACGGTCGCGGCCGTCTTCCTGGAGCCGGTGCAGAACGCGGGCGGCTGCTTCCCGCCGCCGCCCGGCTACTTCCAGCGGGTGCGCGAGATCTGCGACCAGTACGACGTGCTGCTCGTCTCGGACGAGGTCATCTGCGCCTTCGGCCGGCTCGGCACCACGTTCGCCTGCGACAAGTTCGGCTACGTGCCGGACATGATCACCTGCGCCAAGGGCATGACCTCGGGCTACTCCCCGATAGGCGCCTGCATCGTCTCGGACCGGCTGGCCGAGCCGTTCTACCAGGGCGACAACACCTTCCTGCACGGCTACACCTTCGGCGGCCACCCGGTCTCCGCGGCGGTCGGCGTCGCCAACCTCGACCTGTTCGAGCGCGAGGGCCTCAACCAGCACGTCCTGGACAACGAGGGCAACTTCCGCGCCACCCTGGAGAAGCTCCTCGACCTGCCGATCGTCGGCGACGTGCGCGGCAACGGCTTCTTCTACGGCATCGAACTGGTCAAGGACAAGCACACCAAGGAGTCCTTCACCGACGAGGAGACCGAGCGGGTCCTGTACGGCTTCCTGTCGAAGCAGCTGTTCGAGAACGGCCTGTACTGCCGCGCCGACGACCGCGGCGACCCGGTCGTCCAGCTCGCCCCGCCGCTGATCTCCAACCAGGAGACGTTCGACGAGATCGAGCAGATCCTGCGCGCGACCCTGACGGAGGCGTGGACGAAGCTCTGACGATCGTCCTTCCGCATCGTCCTTTCGCATCGTCGTTCTGGAAGATCATCTACGGCCCCGGTGCCGCCCGTTCGAGTGAGAAACGGCGGCCCGGGGCTGTGTGCTGTCCGTGGCCGCCGCGGTCAGTCCCTAGCGTGCCGGTGACGCGGAAACGGATCCAGAACGAGGTGTACGCGCATGGTGGCTCCGCCGGACAACGACGTGATCCGGGCCAGCGCCCTGCACTTCGCGCACCGCGACGGCTCCCCCGCGCTCCAGGGCGTCTCCCTCGGCGTCCGCAAGGGCGAGGTGCTCGCCGTGCGCGGCCCGCGCGGCAGCGGCAAGACGGCGCTGCTGCGCTGCCTGGCCGCACTGGCCCGGCCGCAGCGCGGCGAGGTCTGGTTCGACGGTGTCGCGGTGCACGAACTGGGCGCGCTCGGCCGGGAGCGGCTACGCCGCGACCGGTTCGGCTGGATCGACTCCGCCCCGGTACTCGTGCCCGAGCTGAACGTCTGGGAGAACGCCGCCCTGCCGCTGATGCTGCGCGGCACCGGCCGGCGCCGGGCCCGGCAGGCCGCCCTGGAGTGGCTGGAGCGACTGGATGTCGCCGGGAAGGCCCGGCTGCGCCCGCACGAGCTGCGGCAGGCGGAGCGGCAGCGGGTGTGCATCGCCCGCGCGCTCGCCGTCGTCCCCTCGGTGCTGTTCGCCGACGAACCGGCCGCGCCGCTGCACCGCGCCGAGAGCGCCCAGGTGCTGCGCACGCTGACCACGGCGGCCCGCTCGCACGGCGTCACCGTGGTGCTCGCCGACCAGGGGCCGCGGGAGGCCGCCCTCGCCGACCGTACGGTGACGCTGCTGGACGGCCGCCGGGTACGGACCCTGCACCTGCCCCCGGAGCCCGCGGCCGGCTCCGGTCCGGCCGCGACGGAAGGCCGGGCGGCGTGCTCGCTCTCCGCCTGACCCGCGCCGCGGGACCCGCCGTCCAGCTGCGCCGGCTGCTGGTGGTGGCCGCCGCCGCGGGCACCGGCTTCCTGCTGCTGTGCTCGCTGGGCCACGCGCTGACCCACCCGGACACCGCCGGCGGCTCCGCCCTCCGGCTGGCCTGGTGCGCGGCGCCGCTGGCCGCCACGGTGTACCTGGCGGTGGCGGTGGCCCGTACCGACCCGGGCACCCGGCCCCGTACCGGACTGTCCGCGATCGGCCTCGGGCCCGGCCGGCTGATGGCCGTCTCGGCGGCCACCACGGCCGCGGCCGGCACCCTCGGCTCGCTCGTGGCACTGCTGCTCTTCCTCCAGGTGCGCGGCGACCTGACCGGGCGGCCCGCCGGCGGCGCCCTCGCCGACACCTACGCGGTGGGCCTGCCGCTGCCGCTCCCGGCGGTTCTGACCCTGCTGGCGCTGGTCCCGGCGGCGGCGTCGGCGGCGGTGGCCGTGACACTGCGCCCGAGCGACCGCCGCCCCGCCCCGGCGGGCGGCACCGGACGGCGGTACGGCCGCTTCGGGGCGTACGGCCTGGCGGCCCGGGAGACCTTCGGGGCGTACGGCCGCTTCGGCGCCCGCCGGGCGGCGACACCGGCCGGCAGCCCGGCCGCGACCGCGGCCATGACGGCTACGGCCACGGCGGCGAGCGCGACCCCCACCCCGGCCTTCGCATCCGGTTCCACCCCCACTCCTGCCCCCACCGCCCTCCCCCGCCCCGCCACCGCCGACCTCCCCTGGGGCGTCGCCGTGCTCGCCGCCGGACTGGCCGTCGAGACGATGGCGGACCGGGCCGGCGACCCCGGCGCCCCCGCCGCCGGTGTCCTCGTCGGCTGGGCGCTGACCGCCCTCGGCCTGGCGCTGGCCGGCCCCGGCCTCACCCAGCTGTGCGGGCGCCTGCTCCAGGCGGTCCGGCCGGGTGCGGTGCGGCTGCTGGCCGGACGGGTCCTGATGGAGGAGGCGCAGCGCATCGGCCGCCCCCTCGGCGTGGTCTGCGCGGTCGCCTCGGCGGCGTACGCGGCGGCGGCGCTGCACGGCGCGGACGGGTCGTCGTTCGGCCCGCTCAGTACCCTCGGCGGCCTGCTGGTGGCGGGCTGCGCGGTGGCCACCTTGCTGACCACGGCCGTGGAGACCAAGCAGGCCCGCGCCGACGCGACCGGCGCGCTGCTGCGGCTCGGGGCGCCGGCCACGGTGCTGCGCGGGGCCGCCGTGCTGCGCAGCGCCGTCCTGCTCGCCGTGTTCGGCCCGCTGACCCTGGCGGTCGCGGAACTGGCGGCGCTGCCGCTGACCCGTTCCTGAAGCGGCCCGTTCGCAAAAAAGACCGAAGAAAACTCGTCGATGCGCGATGAGTTCGGGGCCGGCCCCGGGTCTACTCCTGTGAACGGCATGACACCGACGGGAGAGGCCCCATGTACCAGCAGATGATCTTCGTGAACCTGGCCACCACCGACCTCGACGCCGCCAAGAGGTTCTTCACCGGGCTCGGGTACTCGATCAACGCCCAGTTCAGCGACGACTCGACCGCGTCCATCCCGCTCAGCGACACCATCGTGGTCATGCTGCACACCCCGCAGAAGTACGGCGTGTTCACGAAGAAGGACATCATCGACTCCCGCAAGAGCAGCGAGGTGCTGCTCGCGCTGAGCGCCGAGAGCCGCGAGAAGGTCGACGAGCTGGTCGACAAGGCGGTCGCGGCCGGCGGCACGGTCACCGGCGAGACCCAGGACCACGGCTTCATGTACGGCCGCGCCTTCGACGACCTCGACGGCCACACCTGGGAGGTCGTGTGGATGGACCCGGCCGCGGTGCAGAGCTGAGGAAGGCCCGCCCCTAGCATGAGCGGGTGGATGACATATCGACGCCCGCTCAGCCGTACCACGCCGCCCACGACCGGGAGATCGAGTCCCTCGCCGAGTTCGACGAGGTGCTCGCCCGCGGCGGGGGCCTCGCGCACTACCGGGTCCAGGCCGTCGACCTGACGGACCGTACGGACGCGCTGCTGACCGCCGAGGCGGCCGGCGCCGTCTTCCTCGGCTGCCCGATGGACGACGCGGCCGCCACCGCCGTACGCGCCGCCGGCGCCCTGGTGTTCCCGCCGGTGCCCGGCCTGCCCTTCGACCCGTACCGCGCGTTCCTCTACTCGCCCGACGAGCTGTACGCCTCCCTGGCCAAGGGCTACGAGGCGACGCCGGACGCGCTGGCCTACGCCTGGTTCCAGCGGACCAGGGCGGACGGCGACATCTTCGCCTCCATGCTGCGCGCCGTGCACGACGACGCCGTCTCCGACGCGGTCGACGAACTCCTCGTCGGCGCCGAGGTGGTGGGCGTCATGGGCGGGCACGCGATGGCGCGCGGCACCGAGGCGTACGCCGGCGCGGCGCGGCTCGGGCGCGAGCTGGCCCGGGCCGGCTTCACCGTGGCCACCGGCGGCGGACCCGGCGCGATGGAGGCGGCCAACCTCGGCGCCTACGCCGCCCCGTTCGACGACTCGATGCTGGACGAGGCGCTGCTGCTGCTCGCCGCGGCGCCCTCCTTCACGCCGTCCATCGGCGCGTGGGCGGGCGCCGCCTTCGCGGTCCGCGAGCGCTGGCCGGACGGCGGTCCCTCGGTCGGCATCCCGACCTGGTTCTACGGCCACGAGCCGCCCAACGCCTTCGCCGCGCACATCGCCAAGTACTTCGCCAACGCCACCCGCGAGGACGGCCTGCTGGCCCGCTGCAACGCGGGGGTCGTCTTCCTGCCGGGCGCCGCCGGGACCGTACAGGAGGTCTTCGACAACGCGACGCCGAACTACTATGAGTCGCGCGGCGAACCCACCCCCATGGTGCTGGTGGACCAGGCGCACTGGACCGAGCGGCTGCCCGCGTGGCCGCTGCTGCGGGCGCTGGCCGGGGGCCGTTCGATGGAGTCGCGGATCGCGCTGGTCGACCGGATCGAGGAGGCGCCGGCGGCGCTGAAACTTATCCGAAGTTAATAAGAGGGCAAAGCCAACGGCCCACGGGCGCATATGCGTTGACACTGCCGGTGCACTGCCAATAGACCTGTGAGTCTCCTGGGGCCACGGTGTCGCGGAAGCGTGAAGCAAGCGTGACGTGGGACCAGCGGCCCCGGGCAACCCCCCGCATCCAGCATCCGGTAAAGGACCAACGTGCCCCTGCCCATACTCAGAAGTGCGGCGTCCCGCCGTAGCGTTCGTGCCCTCGGTGTGGCGACCGCCGCGGTCGCCCTGGCCGTCGGCGCCGCCGGCAACGCGCTCGCCTGCAACATCGGCGAGTTCAGCGCCGCCGCCACGTGCGACGGCACCAAGGGCGTCATCACCGTCACCGATGTGGACTCCGCCGGTGTCAAGGCGACCGTCACCGTCTTCCGCCAGACCGACGGCGGCGAGGAGAAGGTCGGCGAACAGGAGGTGAAGGGCTCCAAGAACGGCGAGACCATCACCTTCGCCGAGGACTGGAAGCCGAGCGCGGAGTACCGCGTCCACGTCGTGGCCAAGCCGTACGTCGACGAGGACATCAAGCCGAACCTCGTCACGCCGGCCACCGCCTGCGGCGGCGGCGAGGAGGAGGAGTCCCCGACTCCGACGCCGTCCGAGTCGTCCTCGACCCCGGCCGAGGAGGAGTCCGAGACCCCGGCTCCGTCGACGCCGGCGGCCTCGGCGAGCGAGTCCACCGTTCCGGCGGCGGACACCGCGAGCAACGCGCCGTCGCCCGCGGCCGGTGACTCCAACCTCGCCGAGACCGGCGCCGACTCCAACACCGGCATGATCGCCGGGATCGCGGCCGCCCTGGTCGTGGTCGGCGGTGGCGCGGTGTTCTTCGGCATGCGCCGCCGTGGCGCGAAGACCGAGAGCTGACGTCACGTCATTTCCGGTGGTGGCCCGTCCCCCGCACC
>NZ_JBQOUX010000122.1:0-24886 GCF_052216785.1 Streptomyces sp. JW3
GTTGCCGGGGCCCGTTCGACGGACCCCGGCACCGGCACCATCCATCACTTCCAGCTGTATCCGTCCCCGAACAGCAGCGTGTGCTCCAGCACGTCCTCCATCGGGTCGTCGATCTGCCCGATGTTGATCAACCCGATCCGGTGCCCGTGGTGCGTCTCGTCGGCGTGCGCGACCCCCGCCGGCAGCCAGCAGACCACGGCCACGGCCCCCACCCCGGTCACCCAACGCGCCACAGCCCTCGCCCGCTCGTTCCTCATACCAGGCCCTCGTTTCATCGGTTCGGCGACTGCATCGGACGGGAACGTCCGCCTGTTCATCTGCCAAACCGGTGAGAAGGTCACGGCCGGGGGCGCGGCCGCCGCCGCTCAGTTGTGACTGTGCAGTACGTCGTTCAGTCCGCCCCACACCGCGTTGTTCGGCCGGGCCTCCACCGCGCCCGTGACGGAGTTGCGGCGGAAGAGGATGTTCGACGCGCCGGACAGCTCCCGTGCCTTCACGACCTCGCCGTCCGGCATGGTCACGCGGGTGCCGGCGGTGACGTAGAGGCCGGCCTCGACCACGCACTCGTCGCCCAGTGCGATGCCGACGCCCGCCTCCGCGCCGATCAGGCAGCGCTCGCCGATGGCGATGATCACGTTACCGCCGCCGGACAGCGTGCCCATCGTGGAGGCGCCGCCGCCGATGTCCGAGCCGTTGCCCACGACGACGCCGGCCGAGATGCGGCCCTCGACCATCGACGTGCCCAGCGTGCCGGCGTTGAAGTTGACGAAGCCCTCGTGCATGACCGTGGTGCCCTCGGAGAGGTGCGCGCCCAGGCGGACCCGGTCGGCGTCGGCGATGCGCACGCCCTTCGGGGCGACGTAGTCCGTCATGCGGGGGAACTTGTCGACCGAGGTGACCTGGAGGTGCAGGCCCTCGGCTCGGGCGTTGAGCCGGACCTTCTCCAGGTCGTCCACGGCGACCGGGCCCAGCGAGGTCCAGGCGACGTTCGCGAGGTGGGCGAAGATGCCGTCCAGGTTCTGGCCGTGCGGCTTGACCAGGCGGTGGGAGAGCAGGTGCAGGCGCAGGTAGACGTCGTGCGCGTCGATCGGCTTCTCGTCCAGGGCGGCGATGACCGTGCGGACCGCGACCACCTCGACGCCCCGGCGGGTGTCCGGGCCGATGGCGGCGGTGGCGCCGCCGCCGAGGAGTTCGGCGGCCTGTTCGGCGGTGAGGCGCTCGGTGCCGGACGGGCCGGGCTGGTCGGCGAGTTCGGGCGCCGGGAACCAGGTGTCGAGAACGGTGCCGTCGGCGGCGACGGTGGCCAGGCCGGCGGCCACGGCACCGGTGGTGCGGGGAGCAGTCGTGTCGGTCATGGGGGAAACCTAACCGGCCGGGCGCGGCGAGGGCGAACCGGCCCGCACCCGCGTCTCACCTGCCGAGCACCCGGCCCAGCACCTCCCGCGCGTACCCCTCGTCGTACGCCGTCCCGGTCAGCAGCACCTGCAAGCAGATCCCGTCCATCAGCGCGACCACCGCCCGCGCGGTGACCGGGTCGACGCGGCGGGCGAGCACCCGCGCCACCCCGTCCGCCCACTCCGCCGCGACCGGGCGCAGGGCGGGCCGGCGCAGCGCGGCCAGATACAGCTCGTACTCCAGCTCGACCCCGGTGCGATCACCCGTGCCGTCGCCGGCCAGCCACTCCCCCAGCACCCGGGCGAGTTCCCCGGCCAGGTCGGCGGCCGGGTCGGCCAGCGCCGGGTGGGCCGCCATCACCTCGGCGAACCCCTCGTTGGCCTGCCGCAACGCCGCCACCAGCAGTTCGTCCAGCGTCGCGAAGTGGTACGTGGTCGAACCGAGCGGTACGTCCGCCTCGGCGGCGACCGTGCGGTGGCTGAGCCCGGCGATGCCGCCCCGGCCCACCACCCGGATCGCCGCGTCGATGATCCGCTGCCGGCGGCCGGGGTCGTGGCGGCGGGGCATCAGTGCGCTCCGCCGAGGTTCAGCACCACCACGCCGACGATGATCAGGGCGATCCCCGCGGCCTTGGCGACGGTCATGCCCTCGCCCATGAAGAGGATGCCGATGGCGGCGATGGCGGCCGTGCCCAGGCCGGACCAGATGGCGTACGCGGTGCCGACCGACAGGGTCTTCAGGGTCTGGGCGAGCAGGGAGAAGGAGACGATGTAGCCCAGCACCGTGAGCAGGGAGGGCAGCAGTCTGCTGAAGCCCTCGCTGTACTTCATGGCGGTGGTGCCGGCGACCTCCGCGGCGATGGCGCCGACGAGCAGCAGGTATCCCATGCGGACGAGCGTACACAGCCATGCGTACGGCCGTACACATGAATGTTCGTCATCCGGTGGTCGGCAGTGCGGCGACCGGGCCCGCCTCCCGCAGCCGGGCCCGCCGGTCGCGCAGCCTGCGCCGGGCGTGGGCCGCGCGGCGCAGGGCCGCCGTCCTGCGGTAGCGGAGCAGTTCGGCGGGGTCGGGGCGGACCGCGCCGCTCGGCTGGTAGCCGGCCCGGGTCAGCCGGTCGCCGAACGCGGCCTCGCACAGCCGGATCTGGTCCGGCGTGAGCCGCTGCCGCCAGGTGCCCGAGCGGGAGGCGTCCAGCGCGCCGTGGGTGTGCCGGTGCCAGGTCTTGCGGGCGGGCACGGCGACCTCCGCGAGCCGGTGCGGCTCGGTCATCGTCGGGGCGTACGCCTCTCCGAGGTAACCGCACAGGGACCGCAGTACCGGCTCAGGGTCGGTCAGCAGATCCTCGTAGCGCAGTTCGTGCCAGCTGTCGGAGCCCAGCCGGCGGGCGTGGCGGCGGGTGGTGTCCATGACCTGGGCCCAGGTGGCGACCGCCTCGTGGAACCCGGCGTGCCACCAGGGCATCCCGAGCAGCGAGGCGACGCAGTCCCGGCCGTCGCGCACCAGGTGCACGAACTGCGCGTCGGGGAACAGCCGCAGGATCTCGGGGACGTGCAGGGCGTACGCGGGCCGCTTGTCGCCCCAGCGGCTCTTGCCGTGCTGTTCGGCGTAGGCCCGCAGGGTCGTCGCGAGGGCGGAGCCGAGGGTCGGGGGGCCGTCGGTGATGCGAGCCGCCACCGTACGGGCGTCCAGGCCCAGCTCGTGGAAGCGGGTCTCGGCGCGACCGGTGATCCACTCGGCCAGCGCGGTCCGGTTGGCACGCCGGCCCAGGTCACCGAAGCGCAGCCGCCGCTCGTAGGCCGGGAGCACGAAGCGGTTCTCCGGGGGCAGCGCGATCCTCGGGTGGGCGTGCAGCATCAGCTGGAGCAGGGTGGTGCCGGAGCGGGGGCAGCCGAGCAGGAAGACCGGGCGGGCGGAGGCGGTACTCATCACCCGCGCACGCTGCCATCGGCGGCTGAGCGGCACGTGAGAAAAGGCCGAGAACGGCATGTGAACGGCGGACGGCCCCGGCGGGAACACCGGGGCCGTCCGTGCGCGAAGAACAGGTCAGACGTTGAAGCCGAGCGCCCGCAGCTGCTCGCGCCCGTCGTCCGTGATCTTGTCCGGGCCCCACGGCGGCATCCACACCCAGTTGATGCGCAGCTCGCTGACCAGGCCGTCGGTGGCGGACTTGGCCTGGTCCTCGATGACGTCGGTCAGCGGACAGGCCGCCGAGGTCAGGGTCATGTCGAGGGTCGCGATGTTCGCGTCGTCGATGTGGATGCCGTAGATCAGGCCCAGGTTGACGACGTCGATGCCCAGCTCGGGGTCGACGACGTCGTACAGCGCCTCCCGGACCTCCTCCTCCGAGGCGGGCTTGATCTCGATGGTCTCGCTCATGCCGTCTTCCTTTCGGCGTCGGCGCCGTCCAGTGCCTGGGCCGTCGCGTCCTTCCACGCCATCCAGCTCAGGAGGGCGCACTTCACCCGGGCGGGGTACTTCGACACCCCGGCGAACGCGACGGCGTCCTCCAGGACCTCTTCCATCGCGTCGTCGGGCTCCAGCTTGCCCTTGGACTGCATCAGCTCCAGGAAGGTCTCCTGGATCTGCTGCGCCTGGGCGACGTCCTTGCCGACCAGCAGGTCGTTCAGCACCGAGGCCGAGGCCTGGCTGATGGAACAGCCCTGGCCCTCGTAGGAGACGTCCTGAATCGTCGTGCCGTCGTACTTCACGCGGAGGGTGATCTCGTCGCCGCACGTCGGGTTCACGTGGTGTACCTCGGCGTCGCCATCGCGCAGACCGCGCCCGTGCGGGTGCTTGTAGTGGTCCAGGATGACTTCCTGGTACATGGAGTCCAGCTTCACGCCTCAGCCCCTCATCCGAAGAAGTTCCGTACGTGCTCCAGGCCGTCGACCAGGGCGTCGATCTCGGTCGGCGAGGAGTACAGATAGAACGACGCTCGGGTGGTCGCAGGAATTCCGTAGCGCAGGCAGACGGGGCGGGCGCAGTGGTGGCCGACCCGGACCGCGATGCCCTGCTCGTCGAGGACCTGGCCCACGTCGTGCGGGTGGATGTCGCCGAGCGTGAAGGAGATCGCGGCGCCGCGGTCCTCGGCCGTGGTGGGGCCGATGATGCGCAGGTCGGGGACCTCCAGCAGACGCTTGACCGCGTACTCGGTCAGGGCCTGCTCATGGGCGTGGATCTTCTCCATGCCGATCGAGTTGAGGTAGTCGATGGCCGCGCCGAGACCGATCGCCTGGGCGATGGGGGGCGTGCCCGCCTCGAACTTGTGCGGGGCGGGCGCGTAGGTCGAGGAGTGCATCGACACCGTCTCGATCATCTCGCCGCCGCCGAGGAACGGGGGCAGGTCCTCCAGGAGTTCCTGGCGGCCCCACAGCACGCCGATGCCGGTCGGGCCGCACATCTTGTGGCCGGTGAAGGCCACGAAGTCGGCCTGGAGGGCCTGTACGTCCAGCGGCATGTGCGGCGCGGCCTGGGAGGCGTCGATGCAGACGAGGGCGCCGACCTCCTGGGCGCGGCGGACGATCGCCTCGACCGGGTTCTGGGTGCCGAGGATGTTGGAGACCAGCACGAAGGAGACGATCTTCGTCTGCTCCGTGATGACCTCCTCGATGTTCGACAGGTCCAGGCGGCCGTCGTCGGTCAGGCCGAACCAGCGGAGCTTGGCGCCGGTGCGCTGCGCGAGCAGCTGCCACGGCACGATGTTGGAGTGGTGCTCCATCTCCGTGATGACGATCTCGGTGTCGGAGTCCACCCGGTAGGGCTCGTCGGCCCAGCCCAGCATGTTGGCGACCAGGTTGAGCGACTCCGAGGCGTTCTTGGTGAAGATCACCTCGTCGCGCGAGGGCGCGTTGACGAACTCCGCGACCTTGTCGCGCGCGCCCTCGTACAGCGCCGTGGCCTCCTCGGCGAGGACGTGCACGCCACGGTGGACGTTGGCGTTGTAGCTCTCGTAGTACTCGCTGAGAGCGTCGAGCACCTGACGCGGCTTCTGGCTGGTCGCCGCGTTGTCCAGGTACACAAGCTTGCGTCCGTCGTGGACCCGGCGGTCCAGGATCGGGAAGTCCTTGCGGATCGCGTCGGTGTCGAGGAGGCCCGGCAGCTGAGTCACGCGGATGCGCCACCCTTCGTGTATGCCTCGTAGCCCTCTTCCTCCAGCTTGTCGGCGAGCTCGGCGCCGCCGGACTCGACGATGCGGCCGTTCGAGAACACGTGGACCTGGTCGGGCTTGATGTAGCGCAGGATGCGCGTGTAGTGCGTGATCAGCAGCGTGCCGACCTCGCCGGTCTCGCGGACCCGGTTGACGCCCTCGGACACGACGCGCAGCGCGTCGACGTCCAGGCCGGAGTCGGTCTCGTCGAGGATCGCGACCTTCGGCTTGAGCAGCTCGAGCTGGAGGATCTCGTGGCGCTTCTTCTCACCGCCGGAGAAGCCCTCGTTGACGTTGCGCTCGGCGAAGGCGGGGTCCATGTTGAGGCGCTCCATGGCCTCCTTGACCTCCTTCACCCAGGTGCGCAGCTTGGGGGCCTCCCCGCGGACGGCGGTGGCGGAGGTGCGCAGGAAGTTGGAGACCGAGACGCCGGGGACCTCGACCGGGTACTGCATGGCGAGGAACAGGCCGGCGCGGGCCCGCTCGTCGACGGACATCTCGATGACGTCCTCGCCGTCGAGGGTGACGGTGCCGCCGGTGATCGTGTACTTGGGGTGACCCGCGAGGGAGTAGGCGAGGGTCGACTTGCCGGAGCCGTTGGGGCCCATGATGGCGTGCGTCTCGCCCTGCTTCACGGTCAGGTCGACACCCTTGAGGATCTCCTTCGTGGCGTTGTCGGCCTCGACGGTGACGTGCAGGTCTCGGATTTCAAGCGTTGCCATGGGTGCCTCAGGACTCCTGGGTGAGGGAGACGAGCACGTCGTCCCCTTCGATCTTTACGGGATATACGGGGACGGGGCGCGTCGCCGGAAGACTGTCGGGCTTGCCCGAGCGCAGGTCGAAGCGCGAGCCGTGCAGCCAGCACTCGATGTGGCAGTCGTCGACCTCGCCCTCGGCGAGGGAGACGTTCGCGTGCGAGCAGATGTCGCTGATCGCGAAGACGTCGCCCTCGGTGCGCACGACGGAGAGCGGCGTGCCGTCGAGTTCCACCCGCTTGGGGGTGTCCTCCGCCAGCTCGCCGACTCCACAGACGCGTACGAAGGTCATGCGACCGACGCCTCCAGCTCCTGCTCGATCTTGCCGATCAGGCGCTCCTCGATGTCCGGGACACCGATCTGCTGGACCAGCTCGGCGAAGAAGCCGCGCACCACCAGGCGGCGGGCGTCCAGCTCGGGGATGCCGCGGGCCATCAGGTAGAAGAGCTGCTCGTCGTCGAAGCGGCCGGTGGCGCTGGCGTGGCCGGCGCCGACGATCTCGCCGGTCTCGATCTCCAGGTTGGGGACCGAGTCGACCCGGGCGCCGTCGGTGAGGACGAGGTTGCGGTTCATCTCGTAGGTGTCGGTGCCCTCGGCCCTGGCCTCGATGAGCACGTCGCCGATCCACACCGCGTGCGCGTCGTCGCCCTGGAGCGCGCCCTTGTAGACGACGTTGGACTTGCAGTGCGGCACGTTGTGGTCGACCAGGAGGCGGTGCTCCTGGTGCTGGCCCCGGTCGGTGAAGTAGAGGCCGAACAGCTCGGCCTCGCCGCCGGGACCGGCGTACTTGACGCGCGGGTGGAGGCGGACGACGTCGCCGCCGAAGGTGACGACGACCGACTTGAAGGAGGCGTCGCGGCCGATCAGCGTGTTGTGCTGGGCCACGTGGACGGCCTTGTCGTCCCAGTCCTGGACGGAGACGACGGTGAGCTTGGCGCCGTCACCGAGGACGTAGTCGACGTTGGCGGCGAGCACCGCGTCGCCGGTGTGGTCGATGACGACCACGGCCTCGGCGAACGCGCCCAGCTCGATCACCTGGTGGGCGTAGGCGATCCCGCCCTGGCCGTGCACGGCGATCCGGATCGGCTCGGTGAGCACCGTCTCCTTGGGGACGGTGATGACCGTGGCCTGCTCGAACGCCGAGTACGCCTGGGCGGCGACCCGGTCCACCGGCACGCCGGCCTTGCCGAGCCGCGCGTCGTCGCGGCCGACGGTCTCGACGACGACGCCCTCGGGGGCCTCGATGTCGGCCTTCAGGCCCTCGCCGGTGCCGGTGGCGGTGCCGTCGTGCAGGCCGCGCAGCCGCTCCAGCGGGGTGAACCGCCACTCCTCCTCCCGGCCGTGCGGGACCGGGAAGTCGGCCACGTCGAAGGACGGGGGCGCGCTCATGCGGGTGGCGACGGTCGAGTCGGCCTCGGCGGCCACCGCGATCGCACCGGCGGTGGTGCTTCCCACCGATGGGGGTCCCCCCGCTCGAGCGGAGCCGAGAGTGGGGGAGTTCTGAGCCTCAGCCATGGCTGTCGTAGTGCTCGCTTTCCGTTACGTAAGGGGCTTCAGGGGCGTGGGGCCGGGGTCAGCCGACCGCGCCTTCCATCTGGAGCTCGATCAGCCGGTTGAGTTCGAGGGCGTACTCCATCGGCAGTTCCTTGGCGATCGGCTCGACGAAGCCGCGCACGATCATCGCCATCGCCTCGAACTCGGTCAGACCGCGGCTCATCAGGTAGAAGAGCTGGTCCTCGGAGACCTTCGAGACGGTCGCCTCGTGGCCCATGGACACGTCGTCCTCGCGGACGTCCACATAGGGGTAGGTGTCCGAGCGGGAGATCGTGTCGACCAGCAGAGCGTCGCACAGCACGTTGGACTTGGCGCCCGGGGCGCCCTCGCCGATCTCGATCAGGCCGCGGTAGGAGGTACGGCCGCCGCCGCGCGCCACCGACTTGGAGACGATGTTCGAGGACGTGTTCGGGGCCATGTGGACCATCTTGGCGCCGGCGTCCTGGTGCTGGCCCTCGCCCGCGAAGGCGATGGACAGCGTCTCGCCCTTGGCGTGCTCGCCCATCAGGTAGACGGCCGGGTACTTCATCGTCACCTTGGAGCCGATGTTGCCGTCGATCCACTCCATGGTCGCGCCCTCGTACGCCACGGCGCGCTTGGTGACCAGGTTGTAGACGTTGTTCGACCAGTTCTGGATGGTCGTGTAGCGGCAGCGGGCGTTCTTCTTGACGATGATCTCGACCACGGCGCTGTGCAGCGAGTCCGACTTGTAGATCGGCGCCGTGCAGCCCTCGACGTAGTGCACGTAGGCACCCTCGTCGACGATGATCAGGGTCCGCTCGAACTGGCCCATGTTCTCGGTGTTGATCCGGAAGTAGGCCTGGAGCGGAATCTCCACGTGCACGTTCTTCGGCACGTAGATGAAGGAGCCGCCGGACCACACGGCGCTGTTCAGCGACGCGAACTTGTTGTCGCCGACCGGGATGACGGTGCCGAAGTACTCCTTGAAGAGCTCCGGGTGCTCCTTCAGCGCGGTGTCGGTGTCCAGGAAGATGACGCCCTGCTCCTCCAGGTCCTCGCGGATCTGGTGGTAGACGACCTCGGACTCGTACTGGGCCGCGACACCCGCGACGAGGCGCTGCTTCTCCGCCTCCGGGATGCCGAGCTTGTCGTACGTGTTCTTGATGTCCTCGGGCAGGTCCTCCCAGGACTCCGCCTGCTTCTCCGTGGAGCGCACGAAGTACTTGATGTTGTCGAAGTCGATGCCGGAGAGGTCCGAGCCCCAGTTCGGCATGGGCTTCTTCTCGAACAGCTTCAGGCCCTTGAGGCGGAGCTTGGTCATCCACTCCGGCTCGGACTTCTTCGCGGAGATGTCGCGGACGACGTCCTCGTTGATGCCGCGCTTGGCGGAGGCGCCGGCCGTGTCGGAGTCGGCCCAGCCGTATTCGTACTTGCCCAGACCCTCGAGCTCAGGGTGGGCAGTCTCCGTGGGGAGCGTCATGCGGGGTTCCTCCCGGCCGTGCTTGCAGATGCGTTGTCGGTGGTCTTGGAAGTCTTCGGAATGAACGTCGTGCAGACGCCGTCGCCGTGCGCGATGGTCGCCAGCCGCTGTACGTGCGTACCGAGCAGCTCGGCGAAAAATTCCGTCTCGGCCTCGCACAGCTGCGGAAACTTCTCGGCGGCGTGCGCCACCGGGCAGTGGTGCTGGCAGAGCTGCTCCCCCTGCTGGGGGTGGGGCGCGCTGCGCGCGGTGGCAGCGTACCCGTCCGCGCTCAGGGCCTTGGCCAGCGCTTCCGCCCGGCGTTCGGCGGGCGCCGCCTCGACGGCCTTGCGGTACGTACCGCCCTGGGCGGCGATCCGGGCGCGGGCGAAGGCGGCGACCGCCTGCTCCCCGCCCTCGCGCTCGGCGATCCAGCGCAGCGCGTCCAGGGCGAGCTTGTCGTAGGACTGGTCGAAGGCGTCCCGGCCGCAGTCGGTCAGCGCGAACGCCTTCGCGGGCCGTCCGCGGGTGCGCGCGCCGTAGACCCGGCGGTCCCGCGGCTCCACCACGTTGTCCCCGGTCAGCGCGTCGAGGTGGCGGCGGACGGCGGCCTGCGTGAGGCCGAGGCGGCCGGCCAGCTCGGCGACGGTCGACGGCCCGTGGTCCAGGATGGACCGCGCGACCCGGTTGCGTGTCGAACGCTCCCCGGTCGCGAGCTCCTCCTGCTGAGGTGCCTCGCCGACGTATTTCACAACGCCATTGTTGCGTAATTCCCCGAGCCCCGGCAAGCCGCGTCCGCGCGGCCCGACGGTGCCGTGCGTCACTTAGGCTCACCTAACCTGACCTGCGGAAACGATCTTTGATCGATCAAAACGGTAGCGCACCGGGCCCGGCTCGGGGACACTCGCCAGCATGCCCACACCCCCTCCCACCGGCCCACTCGTCACCCGCGGCACCCTGGCCGGCGGGCTGCGCGCGCTGGGCGTGCGGTCCGGCGAGACGCTGCTGGTCCACTCGTCCCTGCGCTCCCTCGGCTGGGTGTGCGGCGGCGCCGTGGCGGTGGTCCAGGGCCTGCTGGACGCGCTGGGCCCGGACGGCACCCTGGTCGTGCCGGCCCAGACCGCCGACCTCTCCGACCCGGCGCTGTGGGAGAACCCGCCGGTGCCCGAGGAGTGGTGGCCCGCGATCCGCAGCGCCATGCCCCCGTACGACCCCCGCACCACCCCCACCCGCGGTGTCGGGGTGGTCCCGGAGACGGTGCGCACCTGGCCGGGCGCCCTGCGCAGCGCGCACCCGCAGACCTCGTTCGCGGCCGTCGGCCGGCGCGCCGCCGAGGTCGTCGCGGACCACGCCACCGACTGCCGGCTCGGCACCCGCAGCCCGCTGGTCGCGCTGGAGCGGCTCGGCGCCCGGGTCCTGCTGCTGGGCGCCGGCTACGACTCCTGCACCGCCTTCCACCTGGCCGAGTACCGCATTCCCGCGCCGCTGGTCGAGGTGGGCCGGCCCGGTCCGTACGGCTGGGAGCGGGTGACCGAGGTGTCGATCACCTCGGACCGGTTCGACGAACTGGGGCACGACTTCGAACGGGACCGGCCGGTGGTGCGCGGCACCGTGGGCGCGGCCGAGGCCCGGCTGTTCCCGGTGGCGGACGCGGTGGCCTACGCGGAGCGGTGGCTGCCGCTGCACCGGCCCCGGGAGGAGGAGCCCGCCGCGGGGCCCGTGCGCGGGAGACCGCGCACCCCGGCGCCGGGGCCGCCGCCGCCGTACCTAGACTCGTGACCCATGCGAAGCGAGCCCGTGGTCCAGGTCCAGGCCCTGGTGAAGCGGTACGGCACGAAGACCGCGGTGGACGGCCTCGACCTGGTGGCCCGGGCGGGCGTGACCGCCGTCCTCGGTCCCAACGGGGCCGGCAAGACGACCACGGTCGAGACCTGCGAGGGGTACCGCAAGCCGGACTCCGGCACGGTCCGCGTCCTGGGCCTCGACCCGCTGCGCCAGTCGGGTGAGCTGCGGCCCCGGGTCGGGGTGATGCTCCAGTCCGGCGGTGTCTACTCCGGCGCCCGCGCCGACGAGATGCTGCGCCACGTCGCGAAGCTGCACGCGCACCCGCTGGACGTGCCGGCCCTGATCGAGCGCCTCGGCCTCGGCTCCTGCGGCCGGACCACGTACCGCCGGCTCTCCGGCGGCCAGCAGCAGCGGCTCGCGCTGGCGATGGCCGTGGTCGGCCGCCCCGAGCTGGTCTTCCTGGACGAGCCGACGGCCGGCCTGGACCCGCAGGCCCGCCGGGCCACCTGGGACCTGGTCCGGGATCTGCGCACCGACGGCGTCTCGGTCATCCTGACCACCCACCACATGGACGAGGCCGAACAGCTCGCCGACGACGTCGCGATCATCGACGCGGGCCGGGTGATCGCCCAGGGCTCGCCCGAGGAGCTGTGCCGCGGCGGCGCCGAGAACACCCTGCGCTTCACCGGCCGCCCGGGACTGGACGTGGCGAGCCTGCTCAAGGCGCTCCCGGCGGACTCCTCGGCGGCCGAGCTGACGCCGGGCTCGTACCGGGTGGCCGGCAAGATCGACCCGCAACTGCTGGCGACGGTGACGTCGTGGTGCGCCCAGCACGGGGTGATGCCGGACCGGATCTCGGTGGAACGGCACACCCTGGAGGACGTCTTCCTGGAGCTGACCGGCAAGGAGCTGCGCTCATGACCGCGACGACCGGTACCGGAACGTACGCACCGAAGCCGGGCGCCGCCCCGCTCGGCCGCATGATCGCCGCCCAGGCCGTCCTGGAGACGAAGATGCTGCTGCGCAACGGCGAGCAGCTGCTGCTGACGGTGATCATCCCGACGCTGCTGCTGGTGCTGTTCAGCTCGGTGGACATCATCGACACCGGCGCGGGCAAGACCGTCGACTTCCTCGCCCCCGGCATCCTGGCGCTCGCCGTGATGTCCACGGCTTTCACCGGCCAGGCCATCGCCACCGGCTTCGAACGCCGGTACGGGGTGCTGAAGCGGCTGGCGTCCGCGCCGCTGCCGCGCTGGGGCCTGATGACCGCCAAGACACTGTCCGTGCTGGTCACCGAGGTGCTCCAGGTCGTCCTGCTCACGGTGATCGCCCTCGCCCTCGGCTGGTCGCCGCACGGCGACCCGTTCGCCGTACTGCTCCTGCTGGTCCTCGGCACGGCGGCCTTCTCCGGCCTCGGCCTGCTGATGGCGGGCACGCTGAAGGCGGAGGCGACGCTGGCCGCCGCCAACCTGGTCTTCCTGCTGCTGCTGGTGGGCGGCGGCGTGATCGTGCCGCTGGACAAGTTCCCCGGCGCGGCGCAGGACGTGCTGGGCCTGCTGCCCATCTCGGCACTCTCCGACGGACTGCGCGACGTGCTCCAGCACGGCGCCGGAATGCCCTGGGCCGACCTGGGCGTCCTCGCCGTCTGGGCGGTCGCGGGACTGGCGGCGGCGGGGAAGTTCTTCCGCTGGGAGTAGCCCGGCGGCGGCACCCCTCGTGAAAGAGTGCACAAGCACCCCCCTACGATGGAACGCGTGCCAAACGTGACCCGCGACGACCTCGCAGCCGCCGTGCGCAACCCGCTCGCCTTCATCGCCGCGCGCTGGACCCCGCAGCCCCGGACCGTCCAGCGGTCGGCGCTGTCCGCCCTCGTGATGTCGGTGATCATCGTCGGCACCGGCGGCGCCGTCCGGCTGACCGGCTCCGGCCTGGGCTGCCCGACCTGGCCCAAGTGCACCGCCGAGTCGCTCACCACGACCAGCGAGATGGGCTTCCACGGCGTCATCGAGTTCGGCAACCGGATGCTGACCTACGTGCTGTGCGCGGCGGTCGGCTGGGCGATCATCGCCGCCCGCTCCGAGAAGCCGTACCGGCGCGCGCTGACCCGGCTGGGCTGGGCCCAGTTCTGGGTCGTGATGGGCAACGCGATCCTCGGCGGCATCGTCGTGCTGGTCGGCCTCAACCCCTACACGGTCGCCGCGCACTTCCTGCTGTCGACGGCCCTGATCGCGGTCGCCACCCTGATGTGGCAGCGCACCCGGGAGGGCGACGCGGCCCCCCGGCCGCTGGTCGGCAAGGCCATCCAGCAACTGGTGTGGGTGCTGGTCGCCGTCTCGGCGCTGCTGATCGCGGTCGGCACGGTGGTCACCGGCGCCGGCCCGCACGCGGGCGACTCCAGCGAGGTCCCGCGGATGCCGCTCGACTGGGAAACGGTCAGCAAGGCGCACGCCGTACTGGCCTGGATCGTGGTGACCCTGACCTTCGCCCTGTGGTTCGTCCTCAAGGCGGTCGACGCGCCCAAGGGGCCGCTGGCCCGCACCCGTGACCTGTTCCTGATCCTGCTCGGGCAGGGCGCCATCGGCTACGTCCAGTACTTCACCGACCTGCCGGAGATCCTGGTCGGCCTGCACATGGTCGGCTCGTGCCTGGTGTGGATCGGCGTCCTGCGGGTGCTGCTGGCACTGCGCGAACGAGCCCAGGAGCCGGCCCCGGCCGCCGCGCCGCCGGCCACGGACTCCGGCCCCGCCGGTCTGCCGGTCGCCGGGCTCCGGTGACCGGCAGGCTGACCCGGCTCAACCCCGGGGAGCTGCACGCGACGCCCGGGTACCACCACATCACCGTGGTGGCAGCCGGACGGACGGCGTACCTGGCCGGCCAGTGCCCGCTGGACAGCGCGGGCGCGCTGGTCGGCGGCGCGGATCTCGGGGCCCAGGTCGATCAGGTGGTGGCCAACACCCAGATCGCGCTGGCGGCGGTGGCGGCCCGGCCCGAGGACGTCGTCCGCTCGGTGATCTACGTACGCAGCGACGACCGGGCCGACCTGACCCTCGCCTGGGAGCGCCTGACCACGTCCCCCATCGGCGCCGCCTTCACCTCGGCCAGCACCCTGCTGGGCGTGTCCCGGCTCGGCTTCCCGGGCCAGCTCGTCGAGGTGGACTTCACGGTGGCGCTGCCCGGCTGAGGCGCCCGGCTCAGCCCAGCCCGTACACCCGCACCGCGTTCCCCGACGCGATCATCCCCGCCACCCGCTGCGCGTCCCCGGCGCACCACGCGCCCTCGGTCACCCAGCTGCCGAGCACCCGGCCGAGCGCCTCGCGGAACAGCCGGGCGCCCACGACGTGCAGTTCGGGCAGGCCGCGGCCGCCGCTGGAGAAGAGGATCTTGCCGAAGGGGGCCAGCTCCAGGATCTCGGCGAGCACCGTGGCGGCCCGGGCGCCGGTGCGCACCAGGGCGGCGCCCGCGTCGGCGTACACATGGGAGAAGACACCGGCCAGGTGGGCGGCGTGCCGGTGGTACGGGTAGCCGTGCAGCAGCACGAGGTCGGTGCCGAGACCGGCGGTGGCCCGGACGAAGTCGGTGAGCAGCACCGGGTCGGCGCGGTCGGGGTGCGGGCCGGGCTCGCCGAGGCCCGCGTGCAACTGGAGCGGCAGTCCGGAGGCGACCGCGATCCACAGCAGGTGGCGCAGCAGCACCGGGTCGTTCAGCTCGCCGCCGACCGGCCGGGCGGCCAGCCAGCGTCCGGCGGCACCGCGCACCGCGCCCGGTTCCGGCGGCTCGGGCGCCAGCGCGAGACCGTGCCGGGTGCCCGCCACCGAGGTGAAGGCGACGGCGTGGGCGGCGGCGCCGTGCACCGACTCGGCGAGGTTGGCGAGGAAGGACTCCACGGTGCCGGAGGTGTCGGCCACCTGTTCGGCCAGCGGTTCGAGCCGGACGATCTCATGGGCCTCGGCCGCCGCGGCCGAGGCAAGCTCGGCCGGGCCGGTGAGGTCGCCGGGCAGTCCGGTGTCGACCAGGTAGGTGGTGATGCCGCTGCCGCGCAGCAGCCTGCGGTCCGCTGCCAGCACGCCCAGTTCGCGGCGCCGGGCGAGGTAGCGGGCCGGCGGACAGTGCGGTTCCAGGCCGAGCAGGGGCGGACACCAGCGGCGTACCGCGAACCCGGTCTGGGTGTCGAACAGGGTGGTGCCCGGCGCGGGCGGCCCCTCGGTACGGCCGAGCTGGGCCTCGAAGGTGCCGAGGCCCAGCTCTGTTCTGAGGACGCCGTGGCAGTACTGGTCCACCAGGGACGGCGTTTCGATCATCCGGGCTCCCCGCGTAGGCACCGTGCCGCTCACGAGTCCTAACGGGTGAACCGGGCTCAGGTGTTGCTGCGGGAACCGCCGAGCTGGATCCCGGCCATCCTCGACCATTCGTACGGTCCGGTCCGCACCTTGCCCGCGAACTCGCCGTCGAACGACTCGTGGACGGTGATCCCGGCCTTCTCGACCGCCTGCGCGGCGATCTCGTAGGAGGGCGCGACCACGTCGCCCCACTCACCGTCCTCACCGACGAGCACGATCCGGGCGCCCCGCTGCCCGAGGTAGGCGACCTGTCCCTCGGCCCCGCCGTGCGCCGTGGAGAAGCCCGCTATCCGCCCGGCCAGCCGAGCCACGACCCGCTCGGCCTTCGCGTCAACCTGCTGAGTATCTGCCATGGGCCACATGCTACCGACCGGTAAGTCAGACGCGCCCCTTCAGGGGCGCGGGACTGTATCGATATGCGGCTCCGCCGCGGGGCGCGAAAACCACCACCCACCCGCAGCCGAACCACTCACCGCAAGAACGGATCAACCGCCACAGCAAGGAACAGCACCGACACATAGGTGATCGACCAGTGGAACAGCCGCATCTCCTTGAGCTTGCCCCCGGTCACCTCCGCCTTGGCCCGGTTCTGCAACCCGTGCGCCTCCCACAACCACATCCCGCCCGCCAGCAGCGCGACGGCCGTGTAGAACCACCCGGTGTAGCCCAGCGGGGTCAGCAGCAGGGAGACGACCACCATCACCCAGCTGTAGATGACGATCTGCTTGGCGACCACCTTGTTGGAGGCGATGACCGGCAGCATCGGCACGCCGACGCGCGCGTAGTCGTCCTTCACCTTCATGGACAGCGGCCAGTAGTGCGGCGGCGTCCAGAAGAACATGACCAGGAAGAGGATGACCGGCGCCCAGGAGATCGAGTCGGTCACCGCGGACCACCCGATCAGCACCGGCAGACAGCCGGCGATACCGCCCCAGACGATGTTCTGCGAGGTGCGGCGCTTGAGGATCATCGTGTAGACGACCACGTAGAAGAGGAGTGCGCCGAGCGAGAGCCAGGCCGAGAACCAGTTGACGGTGAGGCCGAACAGCAGCGTCGAGACCACCGCGAGGCTGATGCCGAAGACGAGGCATTCGCGCGGCGAGACCATTCCGGTGACCAGCGGACGCTGGGCGGTGCGGTCCATCAGCGCGTCGATGTCGCGGTCGATGTACATGTTCAGCGCGTTGGCGCCGCCCGCGGACAGATAGCCGCCGATACAGGTCAGCAGCACCAGCTTCAGATCGGGCACGCCCTGTTCGGCGAGGAACATCACCGGAACGGTGGTGATCAGCAGAAGCTCGATGATCCGCGGCTTGGTCAGCGCCACGAACGCCTTGACACGGGCCCCGAACGGCCGGTGACTCGGGCTCTGGCTCGTCCCGATTACCCCCGCAGGACGGGATTCAACGGCCGTCACGCACACCCCTGACAGAGACATCCCAGCGAGCTTCCCGTGCATCCCCGTGTGAAGTGCGGGTAAAGGCTCGCGCGTACCACGCCACTTTAGACCGCGCCCGTACCCGGGCCTTCGCGGGGGTGGGGTCGTGTTGGCGAGTGCGCTCCGACGTGCGTGGCCGGAGCCGATTGAGCAGTCAGATGAGCGCCTGCGTATTCATGTGCCGAATGGCGTTTCACCCGGTCGACAGGCGGATCACACAGACTCCCGGCAGTCTGGAATAGCGGGGAAAAGCGCACGTACTTACGGGGGTAGGCTCGACAGCGGCCGGCCGATGCCGAAAGAACGCCGGCAGCCGGTGGGCGCGCGACGCGCTTACCGGCATCCGACATGTGGAGAGGAGCCCTGACCCAGGGTGAGCACCAAGCCGACCACCACAGACCTCGAGTGGACCGAGCTGGACCAGCGGGCCGTGGACACGGCCCGTGTCCTGGCCGCCGACGCCGTACAGAAGGTCGGTAACGGCCATCCGGGTACGGCGATGAGCCTGGCCCCGGCCGCCTACACCCTCTTCCAGAAGGTGATGCGGCACGACCCGGCCGACGCGAACTGGGTCGGGCGCGACCGCTTCGTGCTGTCCGCCGGCCACTCGTCCCTGACCCTCTACACCCAGCTGTACCTGGCCGGCTTCGGCCTGGAGCTGGACGACCTGAAGTCGTTCCGTACCTGGGGGTCGAAGACCCCGGGTCACCCGGAGTACGGCCACACCACCGGCGTGGAGACCACCACCGGGCCGCTCGGCCAGGGTGTCGCCAACGCGGTGGGCATGGCGATGGCCGCCCGCTACGAGCGCGGCCTGTTCGACCCGGAGGCACCGGCCGGCGAGTCGCCGTTCGACCACTTCATCTACTGCGTCGCCGGTGACGGCTGCCTCCAGGAGGGCATCTCCGCCGAGGCGTCCTCGATGGCGGGCCACCAGAAGCTCGGCAACCTGGTCCTGCTGTGGGACGACAACCACATCTCGATCGAGGGCGACACCGAGACGGCCGTCTCCGAGGACACCTGCAAGCGCTACGAGGCGTACGGCTGGCACGTCCAGCGGGTCGCCCCGAAGCCGGACGGCGACCTGGACCCCGAGGCGATCTACCACGCGATCGAGGCGGCGAAGCAGGTCACCGACCGGCCGTCCTTCATCGCCATGCGGTCGATCATCGCCTGGCCCGCGCCGCACGCGCAGAACACCGAGGCCGCGCACGGCTCGGCGCTCGGCGACGACGAGGTCGCGGCCACCAAGCGGGTCCTCGGCTTCGACCCGGAGCAGTCCTTCGAGGTCTCCGACGAGGTCATCGGCCACACCCGGGGGGCCCTGGAGAAGGGGCAGGCGGCCCGCGCCGTCTGGGAGAAGTCCTACCAGCAGTGGCGGGACAACAACCCCGAGCGCGCCGCCGAGTACGACCGCGTGGCCAAGGGTGAGCTGCCGGGGGGCTGGGAGGAGAAGATCCCGGTCTTCGAGACCGGCAAGGGCGTCGCCACCCGGGCCGCCTCCGGCAAGGTGCTCCAGGCGCTCGGCGCGGTCGTCCCCGAGCTGTGGGGCGGCTCCGCCGACCTGGCCGGCTCGAACAACACGACGATCGACAAGACGTCGTCGTTCCTGCCCGCGGGCAACCCGCTGCCGGAGGCCGACCCGTACGGCCGCACCATCCACTTCGGCATCCGCGAGCACTCCATGGGCGCGGAGATGAACGGCATCGCGCTGCACGGCAACACGCGCATCTACGGCGGCACCTTCCTGGTGTTCTCCGACTACATGCGCAACGCGGTGCGGCTGTCCGCCCTCATGCACCTGCCGGTGACGTACGTGTGGACGCACGACTCCATCGGCCTGGGCGAGGACGGCCCGACCCACCAGCCGGTCGAGCACCTCGCCTCACTGCGCGCCATCCCGGGCCTGAACATCGTCCGCCCGGCCGACGCCAACGAGACCGCCATCGCCTGGCGGGAGATCTTCCGCCGCTGGACCAAGGAGTTCGGCAAGGGCCAGCCGCACGGTCTGGCGCTGACCCGCCAGGGCGTGCCGACGTACGAGGCGAACGAGGACGCGGCCAAGGGCGGCTACGTGCTGTTCGAGGCGTCCTCGGGGACGCCGGAGGCCATCCTCGTCGCCACCGGCTCCGAGGTGCACGTGGCCGTCGAGGCGCGCGAGCGGCTCGAAGCCGACGGCGTGCCGACCCGGGTGGTCTCCATGCCGTGCGTGGAGTGGTTCGAGCAGCAGGACCAGGGGTACCGGGACAGCGTCCTGCCGCCGGCCGTCAAGGCCCGGGTCGCGGTCGAGGCCGGCATCGGCCTCACCTGGCACAAGTACGTCGGGGACGCCGGCCGCATCGTTTCCCTGGAGCACTTCGGTGCTTCCGCCGACGGCAAGGTGCTCTTCCAGGAGTTCGGTTTCACTGCGGAGAACGTCGTCGAAAAGGCGAGGGAATCCCTCACCGCGGCGCAGCGCTGACGCTCGTACAAACGACACGTAGGAGATGCAATTTCCATGACAGACGCACTCAAGCGCCTCTCCGATGAAGGCGTCGCGATCTGGCTGGACGACCTGTCGCGCAAGCGGATCACGTCCGGCAACCTCGCCGAGCTGATCGACCAGCAGCACGTCGTGGGCGTCACCACCAACCCGTCGATCTTCCAGAAGGCGATCTCGCAGGGCGACGGCTACGACCAGCAGCTGTCCGACCTCGCCGCCCGCCGGGTGACCGTCGAAGAGGCCATCCGCATGATCACGACGGCGGACGTCCGGGACGCCGCCGACATCCTGCGCTCCACCTACGAGGCGACCGGCGGCAAGGACGGCCGGGTCTCCATCGAGGTCGACCCGCGCCTCGCGCACCACACCAAGGCGACGGTCGCCGAGGCCAAGCAGCTCGCCTGGCTGGTGGACCGCCCCAACACGCTGATCAAGATCCCGGCGACCGAGGCCGGCATCCCGGCCATCGCCGAGGTCATCGGCCTGGGCATCAGCGTCAACGTGACGCTGATCTTCTCCCTGGAGCGCTACCGCAAGGTCATGGACGCGTTCCTGACCGGCCTGGAGAAGGCTCGCGAAAAGGGCCTCGACCTCTCCGACATCCACTCGGTGGCGTCCTTCTTCGTGTCCCGGGTGGACACCGAGATCGACAAGCGGATCGACGCGCTGGGCACCGACGACGCCAAGGCGCTGCGCGGCAAGGCCGCCGTCGCCAACGCCCGGCTCGCCTACCAGGCGTACGAGGAGATCTTCTCCGGCGAGCGCTGGGCGGCCCTGGAGCAGGCCGGCGCCAACAAGCAGCGTCCGCTGTGGGCGTCGACCGGCGTGAAGGACAAGGCGTACAGCGACACCATGTACGTCACCGACCTGGTCGCGCCCAACACGGTGAACACCATGCCGGAGGCGACCCTGTTCGCCACCGAGGACCACGGCGAGATCAAGGGCGACGCCGTCTCCGGCACCTACGAGCAGGCCCGCGCCGACCTCGACGCCATCGAGGCGCTCGGCATCTCGTACGACGAGGTCGTCCAGCTCCTGGAGGACGAGGGCGTACAGAAGTTCGAGGAGTCCTGGAACGACCTGCTCAAGTCGACCGAGGCCGAGCTCCAGCGCCTCGCCCCGTCGGAGGGCTGAGATCCTTGTCGAGCAGCAACCCGCTGCGTGACCCCGCAGACCGACGGCTCCCGCGCATCGCGGGGCCGTCGGGTCTGGTCATCTTCGGCGTCACCGGCGATCTGTCCCGCAAGAAGCTCATGCCCGCCGTCTACGACCTCGCCAACCGGGGTCTGCTGCCGCCGGGCTTCTCGCTCGTCGGCTTCGCCCGCCGCGACTGGGAGCACGAGGACTTCGCCCAGGTCGTGCACGACGCCGTCAAGGAACACTCCCGTACGCCGTTCCGTGAGGAGGTCTGGCAGCAGCTCATCCAGGGGATGCGCTTCGTCCAGGGCACCTTCGACGACGACGACGCGTTCGAAAGGCTGCGCGGCACCATCGAGGAGCTGGACCGGGCCCAGGGCACCGGCGGCAACTTCGCCTTCTACCTGTCCGTGCCGCCCAAGTCGTTCCCGGTGGTCATCCAGCAGCTGAAGAAGCACCAGCTGGCCGACCAGAACGGCGGCTCCTGGCGGCGCGCGGTCATTGAGAAGCCGTTCGGGCACGACCTGAAGTCGGCCGAGGAGCTCAACTCCATCGTCCACGAGGTCTTCGCCCCGGACCAGGTCTTCCGCATCGACCACTACCTGGGCAAGGAGACCGTCCAGAACATCCTGGCGCTGCGCTTCGCCAACACCATGTTCGAGCCGATCTGGAACCGGTCCTACGTCGACCACGTCCAGATCACCATGGCCGAGGACATCGGCATCGGCGGCCGGGCCGGCTACTACGACGGCATCGGCGCCGCCCGCGACGTCATCCAGAACCACCTGCTCCAACTGCTCGCGCTGACCGCGATGGAGGAGCCCGCCTCCTTCGACGCCGACGCGCTGGCCGCGGAGAAGACCAAGGTGCTCGGCGCGGTCCGGCTGCCCAAGGACCTGGGCCGGGACACCGTCTTCGCCCAGTACGCGGCGGGCTGGCAGGGCGGCGCGGCGGCGGTCGGCTACCTCGAAGAGGACGGCATCGACCCCAAGTCGAAGACCGACACCTACGCCGCGATCAAGGTCGGGATCGACAATCGCCGTTGGGCGGGCGTCCCCTTCTACCTGCGCACCGGCAAGCGGCTCGGCCGCCGGGTGACCGAGATCGCGGTGGTCTTCCAGCGCGCCCCGCACTCCCCCTTCGACTCCACCGCCACCGAGGAACTCGGGTCGAACGCGATCGTCATCCGGGTCCAGCCCGACGAGGGCGTCACCGTCCGCTTCGGCTCCAAGGTGCCGGGCACGTCGATGGAGATCCGGGACGTGTCGATGGACTTCGCCTACGGCGAGTCCTTCACCGAGTCCAGCCCCGAGGCGTACGAACGGCTGATCCTGGACGTCCTCCTCGGCGACGCCAACCTCTTCCCGCGCACGGAGGAGGTCGAGCTGTCCTGGAAGATCCTCGACCCGATCGAGGAGTACTGGGACGCCCACGGCACCCCGGCGCAGTATCCGTCGGGCACCTGGGGTCCGGTCGAGGCGGACGAGATGCTGGAGCGAGACGGACGGAGCTGGCGCCGGCCATGAAGATCGACCTCACGGACACCACGGCCAGCAAGATCAACAAGGCGCTGGTCAAGGGCCGCCGCGCCATCGGCACCCCGGCCGTCGGCATGGTGCTCACCCTCGTCATCGTCACCGACGAGGAGAACGCCTACGACGCCCTGAAGGCCGCGAGCGACGCCGCGCACGAGCACCCCTCGCGCACGCTCCTGGTCATCAAGCGCGTCTCGCGCTCCCCCCGGGACCGCACCCGGTCCCGCCTGGACGCCGAGGTCCGCCTCGGCGCCGACGCGGGCACCGGCGAGACGGTCGTGCTGCGGCTGTACGGCGATGTCGTCGACCACGCCCAGTCGGTGGTGCTGCCGCTGCTGCTGCCGGACGCTCCGGTCGTGGCGTGGTGGCCGGTGAACGCCCCGCTGGACCCGGCCAAGGACCCGCTCGGCGCGCTGGCCCAGCGCCGGGTCACCGACACCTACGCCTCCGAGGAACCGGTACGGGAGCTGGCAGCCCGGGCCGGCGCCTACGCCCCCGGCGACACCGACCTGTCCTGGACCCGGATCACGCCGTGGCGCTCGATGCTGGCGGCGGCCCTGGACCAGGTCGACTGCGAGGTGCGGGGCGTCGAGGTGGAGGGCGAGGAGTTCAACCCGAGCTGCGAGCTGCTCGCGATGTGGCTCGCCGACCGCCTCGACGTACCGGTGAAGCGGAGCCACTCCGCCGGACCCGGTCTCACCGCGGTCCGGATGGACACGGACTGCGGGCCGATCGCCCTGGACCGGGCGGACGGCACGCTGGCCCACCTCTCCATCGAGGGCCAGCCCAACCGGGCGGTGGCGCTCAAGCGCCGGGACACCGCCGAGCTGATCGCGGAGGAACTGCGCCGGCTCGACCCGGACGACACCTACGCGTCGGCGCTGCGGTACGGGGTGGAGCGGCTGCGCGAGGCGCCCGCCGGCCCGGATGCCAAAGGAGGGAAGGCCCGCGCGGTCCCCACTCCCGTCGCGGACGCCGCCAAGGCACCTGCGCAAGCCGCGGCGCAGGAGAAGACACCGGTGAAGAAGGGAGCGGCGAAGTGAGCACGCACACTCCCCAGCTGGTCGTGCACCGCGACAAGGAGCTGATGGCGCAGGCCGCCGCGGCCCGGCTGATCACCCGGATCGTGGACGCCCAGGCATCCCGGGGCTACGCCTCGGTGGTGCTGACCGGTGGCCGCAACGGCAACGGGCTGCTGGCCGCGCTGGCCTCCTCGCCCGCCCGGGACGCCATCGACTGGGGCCGTCTCGACCTGTGGTGGGGCGACGAGCGGTTCCTGCCCGAGGGCGACCCGGAGCGCAATGTCACGCAGGCCCGCGAGGCGCTGCTGGACTCGGTGCCGCTGGACCCGAAGCGGGTGCACGCGATGCCGGCCTCCGACGGCCAGTACGGCCCCGATGTGGACGCCGCCTCGGCGGCCTACGCCGAGGAACTGGCCCAGGCGGCCGGCCCGGAGAACCACGCCCCCGTGCCCACCTTCGACGTCCTGCTCCTCGGCGTCGGCCCGGACACGCACGTCGCCTCGCTCTTCCCGGAGCTGCCGGCGGTGCGCGAGACCGAGCGCACGGTGGTCGGCGTGCACGGCGCGCCCAAGCCGCCGCCGACCCGGGTGACGCTCACCCTGCCGGCGATCCGGGCCGCCCGCGAGGTGTGGCTGCTGGCGGCCGGCGAGGACAAGGCGCAGGCCGCGGCGATCGCCCTGTCCGGCGCCGGGGAGATCCAGGCCCCGGCGGCGGGCGCGAAGGGCCGGGCCCGCACCCTGTGGCTGCTGGACTCGGCGGCCGCTTCCCAGCTGCCGCGCTCGCTGTATCCGCCGGCCTCGGCGTAACCGGCCGCCGGGCCGATGCTCCACGGACCCCCGTCGCCTCCGGGCGCGCGGGGGTCCGTCGTTTCCCACGTCCGCTCACGGCCCGCCGCTCACTGCCCGCCGCGCTCGCTGTATCCGCCGGCCTCGGCGTAACCGGCCGCCAGGCCGATGCTCCACGGACCCCCGTCGCCTCCGGGCGCGCGGGGGTCCGTCGTTTCCCACGTCCGCTCACGGCCCGCCGCTCACTGCCTGCCGCGCAGCTCCCGGTAGGCGCCGACCAGTGCCTTGGTGGAGGCGTCGAGACCGGGTACGTCGGCGCCCTCGGTGAGCGCCGGCTCCACCCGCTTGGCGAGGACCTTGCCGAGCTCGACGCCCCACTGGTCGAAGGAGTCGATGTGCCACACCGCGCCCTGCACGAACACCTTGTGCTCGTAGAGGGCGACGAGCTGGCCGAGGACCGAGGGCGTCAGCTCGGTGGCGAGGATGGTGGTCGTCGGGTGGTTGCCCTGGAACGTCTTGTGCGGGACCAGTTCCTCGGGCACCCCCTCCGCCCGGACCTCGTCCGGGGTCTTGCCGAAGGCGAGGGCCTGGGTCTGGGCGAAGAAGTTGGCCATCAGCAGGTCGTGCTGGGCCTTCAGCCGGTCGTCGAGCTCGGCGACCGGGCGGGCGAAGCCGATGAAGTCCGCCGGGATCAGCTTGGTGCCCTGGTGGATCAGCTGGTAGTAGGCGTGCTGCCCGTTGGTGCCGGGCGTACCCCACACCACCGGCCCGGTCCCCCAGTCGACCTCGCGCCCGTCCCGCGTGACGGACTTGCCGTTGGACTCCATGTCCAGCTGCTGGAGATACGCGGTGAACCTGGACAGGTAGTGGCTGTAGGGCAGCACCGCGTGCGACTGGGCGTCCATGAAGTTGCCGTACCAGATGCCCAGCAGGCCCAGCAGCAGCGGCACGTTGGACTCGGCGGGCGCGGTGCGGAAGTGCTCGTCGACGACACGGAAGCCGTCGAGCATCTCGCGGAACCGGTCCGGGCCGATGGCGATCATCAGGGACAGGCCGATCGCCGAGTCGAAGGAGTAGCGGCCGCCGACCCA
>NZ_JBQOUX010000123.1:0-24842 GCF_052216785.1 Streptomyces sp. JW3
GGCCCAGGGAGATCTCCCTGGGCCCCACGGCCGTTTCCCATCGTTTCCCATGGGCCCGATCAGGCCAGCCGGGCCACCGCCGCCCGGACCCGTTCGTCCGTCGCGGTCAGGGCCACCCGGACGAAACGGTCGCCCGCCGGACCGTAGAAGTCGCCCGGCGCGACCAGGATGCCCAGGCCGGCCAGGTGCGCCACGGTGTCCCAGCAGGACTCGTCCCGCGTGGCCCACAGGTACAGGCCGGCCTCGCTGTGCTCGATGCGGAAGCCGTGCCCGAGCAGCGCCGCGCGCAGGGCGGTGCGGCGGGCCGCGTACCGCTCGCGCTGGACCCGGACGTGCTCGTCGTCGCCGAGGGCGGCCACCACGGCCGCCTGGGTCGGCGCGGACGTCATCATGCCGCCGTGCTTGCGGATCTCCAGCAGCGGGCCGAGCACCGCCGGGTCGCCGGCCAGGAAGGCGGCGCGGTAGCCGGCCAGGTTGGAGCGCTTGGACAGCGAGTGCACGGCGACCAGACCGTCGTAGGAGCCGCCGTTGACGTCCGGGTGCAGTACCGAGACCGGGTCGGCCTGCCAGCCCAGTTCCAGGTAGCACTCGTCGGAGAAGACGAGGATGCCGTGCTCGCGGGCCCAGGCCACGATCCGGGTCAGCTCGTCCTGGGACAGGACCTTGCCGGTCGGGTTGGACGGGGAGTTGAGCCAGAGCAGCTTCAGGCCGGTCGGGTCCAGCTCGGCCGGGTCGTCGTAGGCGACGTACTCGGCGCGGGCCAGCCGGGCGCCGACCTCGTACGTCGGGTAGGCCAGGCGCGGGAAGGCCACCTTGTCGCCGGGGCCCAGGCCCAGCTGGGTGGGGAGCCAGGCGACGAGTTCCTTGGAGCCGACGATCGGCAGCACGTGCCGGTGGGTGACGTCCCGGGCGCCGAGGCGGCGGGACACCCAGCCGGTGAGCGCGTCGCGCAGTGCCGGGGTGCCCCAGACGGTCGGGTAGCCCGGGGAGTCGGCCGCGTCGGTCAGGGCCTGCTGGATCAGGTCGGGGACCGGGTCGACCGGGGTGCCGACGGAGAGGTCGACGATGCCGTCCGGGTGCCCGGCGGCCGTCTTCTTGTACGGCTCCAGCTTGTCCCAAGGGAAGGTCGGCAAGCGGTCGGAGAGGGCGGACACGGTTACTGGCTCACTTTCGTCGTACGGCAAACGCCTCGGTCCCGTCCGGCGCCGATCGGGGATGATCGGGCCGTACGGGACCGAGGCGGCGCGGCTGTGCGGACCGCCGCTTACTGGTTCTGCGGCGGCAGCGCGGCGACGAAGGGGTGGTCGCGCTCGATCAGACCCAGCTTGCTGGCACCGCCGGGCGAGCCGAGCTCGTCGAAGAACTCGACGTTCGCCTTGTAGTAGTCCTTCCACTCCTCCGGAGTGTCGTCCTCGTAGAAGATCGCCTCGACCGGGCAGACCGGCTCACAGGCACCACAGTCGACGCATTCGTCCGGGTGGATGTACAAGGACCGCTGGCCCTCGTAGATGCAGTCGACCGGGCACTCCTCGATACACGCCTTGTCCTTGACGTCGACACAAGGCTGCGCGATGACGTAGGTCACGCTGTCGTTCCTCCTCGATACGGGCGCTGGCGGGCCTCCTCAGGCTCCGCCGCCTGGCGCGCGGGAGCGCGGCGTCGTCGATGCCCGCCTCTAGTATCTCCGTTCCTGGGCATGATCCGAACAGGAGGGGTGAACCGACCCGTGGAAATCTCTGGCGCCGGGCGTCTGGCGGTCCGTATTACCAGCGCTGACGTGGGCAAACGGGTCTCGGTACGGCGGCTGACGGAAGACGGCGCGCCGGGCGGGAAGTTCACCGACACGGTCGGCGTTCTCACATCCTGGGACGACGGTGTGCTGCTGATCACAAAGAAGAGCGGCGAAACCGTCCGGATCGGGGAATCCACGCTGGTAGCGGGGAAAGCGGTGCCTTCCGCTCCGGCCCGCCGCCGCGGTCCGGCCGCCTCCTACCCGGAACTGGCCCGGGTCTCCGCCCGGGGCTGGCGGCCGGTGGAGAGCGAGCGTCTCGGCGCGTGGGAGCTGCGGGCCGCCTCCGGGTTCACCCGACGGGCCAACTCGGTGCTCCCGCTGGGCGATCCGGGTCTCCCGCTCGACGACGCCCTGACCGCCGTACGACGCTGGTACGACGTTCGCGGGCTGCCCGCGTACATCCAGACCGCCACCGGCGCCGAGGGCACGCAGGAGGCGCTCTGCGCGGAGCTGGCGCGGCGCGGCTGGACCCGGGAGGTCACCGCCGAGCTGTGGACCGGGAGCCTGGCGCCGGTCGCCGACCGCACGGCGGGCGCGAGGGTCGGGCTGTCCCGGACCGCCGACGCGGGGTGGCTGGCGCGGTACCAGCGCAAGGGGGTGAGCGAGGTGGCGCTGCGGGTACTGGGCGGGGGGCCGTCGGTGTGGTTCGCCGCCGTGCCCGGTGCGGACGGCGGGACGCCGGCCGCGATCGGGCGGTGCGTGGTGGACGGCCGCTGGGCCGGGTTCGCCGCCGTCGAGGTGGACCCGGCGCTACGGCGCCGGGGGCTGGCCGGCGAGGTAATGGCCGCGCTGGCCCGGCGGGCGCTGGAGGAGGGCGCGTCGGCGGCCTGGTTGCAGGTCGAGACGGACAACGCCGGCGCCCGCGCGCTGTACACCGGGCTCGGGTTCGGCGCGCACCACGCCTATCACCACTACCGGGCGCCGTGACTGGGCCAGCAGACCGGTAACCGATCGCTGTGAGAGGGCACCACCCAGCTATGTGTTCCCCCGTCCCCCGCCCCCCGTCCCCGGAACGCTCCGCCGGCCTGCGCCGCCGGTTCGCCGCTCAGGCCCGCTCCGAGCGGCCCGACCTGGCCGCGCTCTGCCTGCTGCTGGGCGCGGTGGCGGACGGGTCGCTGGACGAGGCGGGCATCGACGCCGCGCAGTCGGAACTGGACCGGCTGGCCGGACAGCTCCCGTTCCGGCCCGGCGGGCCGCACGCCTGGGCGGTGGCGCTTGCCGGACTGCTCGGTGAGGGGTACGGGTTCCGCGGTGCGGCCGCGGACTACCGGCGGCTGGAGTCGTCGCTGCTGCACCAGGTGCTGGTGCGGCGGCGCGGGCTGCCGATCCTGCTGTCGGTGGTGTGGCTGGAGGTGGCCCGCCGGGCCGGGGCGCCGGTGCACGGGGTGGCGCTGCCGGGGCACTTCGTCGTCGGGTTCGGCTCCACGGCCCAGGAGCGGGTGCTGGCCGATCCGTTCGACGGGGGGCGGGTGCTGTCCGGGACGGACGCGGAGCTGCTGGTGGCGGGGGCGACGGGGGCGCCGTTGCGGGCGTCGATGCTGGTACCGGCCGATCCGCTCGACGTGGTGCTGCGCATGCTGAACAACATCCGGGCGTGGGCGGCGGCGCGGCCCGAGCGCTCCGACGTGTCGCTGTGGGCGGTGGAGCTGTCGCTGCTGCTGCCGGCCCATTCGGCGCGGCTGCGGTACGAGCGGGCGCGGCTGCTGGTGCAGCGGGGGGACTTCGTCGACGGGGCGGCGGAGCTGGAGGCGTATGCGGAGATCGTGGGGGCGGTGGATGCCGCTGCGGCGGAGCGGGTTCGGGGGGAGGCGTTGGCGGCTCGGGCGTTGTTGAACTGAGGGTGCGCCCACTCGCCGTGCGGGGTGCGGGGTCCTGCGCGAGTGCGGGTTGTCCGTGGTTGCTCGCGCAGTTCCCCGCGCCCCTTACGGGCGCTCAGCTCGGGTCGGTGTCGATGACCGCGACGCGGTCGGTCTTGCTCAGCAGGGCCTGGCGGAGGGCGACGTAGACGTCCTCCGGGGTGACCGCGGTCTTCTTGCCGTTGGCGCGGGTGATCAGGACGCCGTCGAAGGTCTGGCCGTAGAGCTCCTGGAGCGCGTCCAGGTCGGGCTTGTCGACCAGCTTGCCGTTGACGGCGGTGACCCGGAGGAACTTCCACAGCGAGTTCTGCGGGGACATCTCGATGGTGTGCGCCGCGTCGGTCTGCACGACCACGTTGGCCGACATGGCCGGCTCGGCGAACGCCTTCATCTCCCGGTCGACCTCGGCCTTGGTGACCTCGGGCTGCTTGGCGGTGGTGGGTACCTTCACCGCGTCGGAGGAACCGGTCCCGACCTGGGTGCGGTACGCCTCGGCGACCGCGTCGGCCGACTTGTCCGCGTCGATGCCCTGGCCCGCCTTCGGGTACACGGCCACCGCCTTGCCGGACTTGAACTCGATGCCGCCCTCGGACAGGGAGCCGGAGCCGCCCGCCGCGTCCTCCAGCGCGGCCTGGAGCTTCTCCTCGTCGACCGGCATCACCGGATTGACGACGCGCTGGTTGCCGAAGAGCGCGGCGACCACGGTGACCGGGTTGTAGTCGCTCCGGGCCGCGATGTCGACGGTGGCCTGGGTGTCGAACTGGAGCCCCGCCTGGTCCGGCTTGAGCGAGACGGTCTCGCCGTCGACGGTCAGCTTCAGCGCCTTGTCGACCCGGTCCTTGAAGGTGTCGTCGAGCTTCTCGACGGCGTCGTCCCGGGTGCCGCCGCCGATGTCGACGCCGAGCACGGTGGTGCCCTTGGGCACGTCGGAGTGGTTCATCAGCAGCCCGGCGCCGTAGACCAGACCGCCGACCACGATCACGGCGCCGACCAGCAGGGGGAGCTTGCGGCGGCCCTTCTTCCTGGCCGGCGCCGGCTTGGCGGCGGCCGGCGCGGCCGGGGCGGCGGGTTCCGGGCGGGCCGGGGGCGTCGGTGCCGCCGGGCCGCCGGCGGGGGCACCGTTGTGGAACGGTACGGAGCGGTCCGAGTGGTCGCTGGGGACGACCGGGATGCCGCTGGTGACGGTGTTGCCGGAGACGTTGTCCCGGTTGCCGAAGGGGACGCCGCCCGGGGGTTCGGGGGCCGGCGTCTGCGGGGTGAGGACCGCGGTGTCGTCGCTGAGCCCGCCGCCGAGTCCGGCGCCGGGGGCGCCCGGGGTTCCCGGGACGCGGGGGATGGGGCCGGTGTCCGGGGCCGGGTGGGCACCGGTGCCGGTGGTCGCGCCCAGGCCGCCCATTATCCCGGCGCTGCCCATGGCACTCGGGCCGCCTGGGGGGCGGGAGGCGGTGGCCGGTGTCCCGGGGGCGCCCGGAGCAGCGGGACCGCCGGGGTCGGTGAGGCCGTTGGGTGCGCCCAGGCCGCCGAAGCCGCCCGGGGCGCCCGGTCCGGTCGGGGCCGTCGGTGCGGTCAGGGGTCCGTCGCCGGTGACCGGGCCGCTCGTCGGGCCCGCGGGGACCTGGTCGCCGGGACCGAGTCCGTTCCCGCCCCCGCCCCCGTCCCCGGGCTCGGTGAAGAACGGCAGGTCGTCACGGCGCGGCTCCGGTCCGGCGCCCGGACGGGAGCCCTCGCCCAGCGGGCCGGCCGCCAGTGCCTCGGTCACGTCGAAGGAACCGGTACCGCCGCCGTGGCCGGGCGCGACGGGCCCGCCGGTCGCCCCGGCACCGCCGGTGGAACCCGACCGGGAGCCACCGGGCGCGCTCATCGAGCCGACCACGCCACCCGGCCTGCCGGTACCGGGAGCAGTCCCGGCACCCGGGCCCGTACCCGCGGCCGAACCGCCGGGCAGCCCCGCCCCCTTGGCCGCGCCGCCCGGCTGACCGCCCTTGGCCGCCGCGGACTTGCGGGGCGCGAACCAATCGCTGGTCGGCTTGTCACCGGCGGGCCGGGCGGGCTCGGCGGAGGCCTCCGCGGCGCGCGTGGGCGCCTGCGGCGCCGGCGCCTCGGTCTCCGGCTCGACCGCGCCGTCCTCGGCGTCACCGACCGGCTTGCGCACCACCACGGGCGGGATCGGCCGCGACCCGGGGATGTTGATCCGGATCCGGGTGGTCAGCGTCGTCTCGGTCTTGCGCTCGTCCGGCCGCGTGGCCGAACGTCCCGTGTCCGCACCGGCGTCGGGCCCCGTCGGCGTCCCGTAGGGCGGGGTGCCCGACGGGTACGCGGCCGAGCCGCGCCCGTGGGGTCCGGAGGACGGAGTGTCAGTTTCACGACTCAAGGCAGGTTCTCCCGGTTGGCTCCGCCGCCCGTCACACCTACAAAGCGGGCGGCTCGGCGGCGCGCACCACCATACTGGCCGCTTCTCGCGCGTATCCCATGACCGTGGGGGAAACCCACACCGGACCCGCACCGCGCGCGGCGGCGAAGTAGTACGTCACTTGCCAAGTCGGACGGCGTCGCCGTCCGGTTGCCGTACAGGAGCGAGGGTGGCACAGATCACAGCCACCGCGATGCCCCCGAGCAGGAAGAGGTACGAACCGCTGCCCGCGGCGAACAGGAAGTCGCCCTCCGGTCTGCTGGCGGTGAGCAGGATGACGGCGACCGCCCAGCCGACGGCGGGCGCGACGGCCGCGCCCCGGGCGCCCACGGCGCGGGCGGCGCCCACGCAGAGCCCGGCCTCGGCGGCCAGGGCGAGCAGCAGCCCGCCCGGGAACCACCCGGGCTGCACCAGCGCCCCGGCCGCCCCGGTGAGGGCACCGAGCACGAGCAGCCCCAGGTAGAGGGCGGCCCGCCCGAGGGACGGCGGCCGCAGCGGCTGGGCGAGCATCGAGGTCGGTCCGGCACGGTCGCTCACGGTGTCTCCTCGGCCCCGGCGAACAGGTCGCTCCTCCGTACGCCCGCCGCGGCGGCCGCGTTCACCGGTTCGTAGTACTCGGTGCCGAACAGCGGCTGCGCCAGCGCGTTGGACAGGGCGAAGTACGGTTCGGCGACGTCGATCTGGGTGGCGTGCGCCCGCATGGCGGCGGCCTTGGCGGCGGCGTACGGGGTGCCGTCGGCGACGATCTCGACGCCGATCCGCTCGTCCTCGACGACGCCCGGTACGTCGTCGACGGCGGCGGCCTGGTCGAAGGGGAGGCCGGGCAGCGCTTCGTCGAGCCGCGCGAAGGCGGCCTCGGCGACCGGTCGCGGCACGCGGTTCCAGTAGATCCGGTCGACACCGCAGCCGGCCTCGGCGGCCAGCTCGGCGGCGCGCATGGCGACGCGGTGGGCCTGGATGTGGTCGGGGTGCCCGTAGCCGCCGTTCGGGTCGTAGGTGACGAGGACCTGCGGCCGTACCTCCCGGATCACGTCCAGCAGCAGTCCGGCGGCCTCGTCGACGTCGGCCTGCCAGAAGCAGCCGGGGTCGTCGTTGTCGGGCAGCCCCATCATCCCGGAGTCGGCGAACCGGCCCGGCCCGCCGAGCAGCCGGAAGTCCGCGACGCCGAGCGCGTGCATGGCAGCCTTCAGCTCGCCCATCCGGTGCTGCCCGAGGGCGGCGCCGCTCAGGTGCGCCAGCTCGGGCGGGATGACCTCGCCGCGCTCCCCGAGCGTGCAGGTCACCAACGTCACGTGGGCGCCCTCGGCCGCGTACTTGGCCATGGTGGCGCCGTTGTTGATCGACTCGTCGTCCGGGTGCGCGTGCACCAGCAGCAGACGCCGGGCGGGCTGTTCCGTCATGGGCTCCACCCTACGAGGGGTTCGGAACTGTTACCCGCCCACGGTGCCCGAGTGGGCTTGAGTGTGGATGGGTGAGTGTTGCGGCTGTGACGGAACGGGCGTTCGTGCGTCGAATGCGTGACTTCTACGCGAGGAGCTCGTTGGGTGGTGCGTTGGGGGATCTCGGATTCCAGCGTTTCGGGTCGGGGTGTGGATTATGGGCAGGCTGCGTGAGGTGGCGGTGCCGTTCGTCGCCCTGAGGCCGTCGGGTGTGGCGGTGCGGACCCGGCTGAAGAACCTCACCGCCAGGGATGAGGAGGTTCTGCGGGCGGTGGGCGCGCATCTCGGTTCGCTGGCGTCGAAGGACCTCAAGGCCCGTTGCGCGGATGGGCTGGGGCATGACGCGGAATCGTGGGCGGCCAGGAAGCGGGAGCTGACGGGCGGCTCGTCGTCGCGGTGGGCGGGCAGTATCACCAAGGCCACGCACGATCAATGGGCGCTGGCCCGGCGCGGGCAGGCAGCCCACCTCCAGTCCCTCCAAGCCGGCATCCAGACGATCCGGCACCGGCTGTCCCTCCCGGTGGGAGGGAAGGGCACCAAGGGATCCCCCGGCGGCTACCGCAGCGCCCGCGAGTGGTTCGCCAAGTCACGCCGCCTGCACGTCCTCGAAGATCGGCTCGCCCAGGTCCGGGCCGACCACGCGGGCGGTGTTGTCCGTGTGGTGCGGGGCGGGCGGCGTCTGGTGAACACCCGCCACTACCTTGACGACGCGCGGCTCACCGTCGAGCAGTGGCGCCAGAGGTGGGAGGCGGCTCGTTGGTTCCTCCAGGCGGACGGGGAGTCGGGCAAGCGGTACGGCAACGAGACGATCCGCATCACGCCGGATGGCGAGGTCAGTATCCGGTTGCCCGCGCCGCTGGCCGCCCTGGCCAACGCCCCACACGGCCGCTACGTCCTGACCGGCACGGTCCGCTTCGCACACCGGGGCGCCGAGTGGGCCGACCGCGCGGCAGCCAACCGGTCGGTGGCCTACCGCGTCCACTACGACGTGCCCCGTGGCCGCTGGTACGTGACGGCGTCGTGGACGATCCCGCCCACCCGGCCCGTCCCCATCGAAACCGCGCTCGCCGAGGGCGTCATCGGCGTCGACATGAACGTCGACCACCTCGCCGCCTGGCGACTCGACGTCCACGGCAACCCCGTCGGCCACCCCCGCCGCTTCCCTTACGAACTGTCCGGCACAGCCGATCACCGCGACGCCCAGATCCGCCACGCCCTCACCCGGCTGCTGAACTGGGCCACCACCTGCGGTGTGAAAGCGATCGCGGTCGAGGACCTCGACTTCATGGGAGAGAAGACGAGGGAGAAGCACGGGCGCAGGCGCCGGTTCCGGCAGCTGATCTCCGGCATGCCCACCGGCAGGCTCCGTGCCCGGCTCACCTTCATGGCCGACGCCACCGGCATCAGCGTCATCGCCGTCGACCCGGCCTACACCTCACGCTGGGGCGCCCAGCACTGGCAGCGCCCCACGACCTCGGCAACCCGTAAGACCACCCGGCACGATGCCGCGAGCATCGCGATCGGGCGACGCGCCCAGGGGTATCCGATCCGGCGTCGGACGGCACCGCCCCGCGACGACCGGAGTGATCGTCGCGGGCATCGGACCGTCCAGGCCCGACCGGCAATCCCCGGACGTGAGGAACCCCGCCACCACGTTCCCGGACCGCGGACACGATCCGTGCCGCCGGACGCGGCAGGTACGCGGGCGACCAGGGCACCCAACACCGTTCGGGATGCCCGCGGTGACCAGGAATGGGACGAAGACTCACTCCTGCTCACTGATAGGAACGGTTTTCCACAGGTCCGCACGCGGCGCGGCCATCTCCCTCTACCTTGATGTGTGACGGATCCGACACGGATGGTGACCGGGGGTGGTGCGGGATGTCGGAGGACGACGAGGCGAGCTGGGCGGTGGACCCGGACGACGAGTGGGGCATGGCCGTCATCGCGACGGTCGGCCGGCAGCTGAAGCTGCGGCGCGAGGCGGCGGGGATGCGGGCGTGCGACTTCGCGGTGGCGATGGGGTACGGGGAGGATCTGGTCTACAAGGTCGAGGGCGGCAAGCGGATCCCCCGGCCCGGCTACCTGAAGCAGGCGGAACAGATCCTGGACGCGGGCGGGCTGGTCGCCGCGATGCAGGAGGACGTGGCCAAGGTCCGGTACCCGAAGAACGTCCGGGACCTGGCGAAGCGGGAGGAGAAGGCGGTTGAGCTTCAGCTCTACGATCCGCTGCACGTCCATGGGCTTTTGCAGACCCCCGAGTACGCGCGTGCGTTGTTCCGCATGCGGCGGCCGGCGTACACGGCGGAGGAAATGGAACAAGGAGTGGCGGCACGTATGGCGCGGAAGTCGGTCTTCGAACGGGAACCCGCGCCCGACCTCAGCTTCGTGCAGGATGAGTGGGCTCTCCGGCGACCGCTCGGCGGGAAGTCGGTACTGCGCGGACAGCTGGAACACCTGCTGAAGGTAGGGCAGTTGTCGAGCGTGGAGATCCAGGTTATGCCGATGGACCGCGAGGAGCACGCGGGCGTGGACGGCGGCATCGAGGTCATGAAATTCGGGGACGGCGCGGCGGTGGGCCGCTCACCGGCGCTCAGCCACGGCCGCCCCGTCTGCGATCCCAAGCTGCTCCGTATCCTGGAGTTGCGCTATGGCATCATCCGCGGGCAGGCTCTCACGCCGCGTGAGTCGGCCGCCTTCATCGAAGACCTGCTGGGGGAGACATGACCCGCACCGCCCCACACGAGCCCGCGTGGTTCAAGAGCAGTTACAGCAGCGGCGCCGAGACGGACTCCTGCGTCGAGATAGCCACAACCCCCGCCACGGTGCACGTACGCGACTCCAAGCACCGGTACACCACCGGCCCCCGGTTGACGCTCGCGGCGCAGGCGTGGACAGCCTTCGTCCGAGACCTGCCGGAAAAGTCGTGACACGTACCGTCGACTCCGAGGAGCCGGCGTGGTTCAAGAGCAGCTACAGCAGCAGCAGCGAGGGCGACTCCTGCGTCGAGATAGCCCCGACACCCCGCACGGTGCACGTACGCGACTCGAAGCACAGGGACATCGTCGGCCCTCGCCTCGCTCTCGCGCCGCAGGCATGGGCGGTGTTTGTCACCGCCCTGCGCGCTTGAGCCACCGGTGGGTCAGAAGCTGATGCTGCCGATCATGCCGGCGATGTTGGACGTCAGTTCGCTGATCGTGGGGGCGATCGTGGAGGAGGCGAGGTAGAAACCCAAGAGCATGCAGACCACCGCATGCCCCGCCTTCAGTCCGGACTTCCTGACCAGCAGGAAGACGATGATCGCCAGCAGCACCACCGCCGAAATCGAGAGTGCCACGGCGGCTCACCTCCAAAGAACCCAGGGACATGGGGGGATCGAACAGTCGGGACGTCGGCACGGAACCGTGGGGCAGATAAATCCACACAGTGGGCAGCAGGTTGATACCCACTATGCGCTAGTGATCATAACTATCCGTACGCGCGCATCGAGTGGCGCACGGCCGCACAAGGGGGCGCATGGCCAATATGGTCAGGGCATGACGACCGAGCCCGACTCCTTCCCCAAACGGCACGCCCGCACCCAGCGGTTCACCCTCGGCGCGCCGCGTTCGTTCACCGTGGCGCCCGACGGTTCCCGTGTCGCGTTCCTCCGTTCCGCCGCCGGCCCGGACCGGGCGAACGCCCTGTGGGTGCTCGATCCCGCGAGCGGCGAGGAGCGCCTCGCGGCCGACCCGCGCGCCCTGCTCGGCGGCGCGGAGGAGCACCTGCCGCCCGAGGAACGCGCCCGCCGCGAACGCAGCCGCGAGGGCGGGGCGGGCATCGTCGGCTACGCCACCGACGCGGCCGTCGAGTTGGCCTCTTTCGCCTTGTCAGGACGGCTTTTCACAGCCGAGCTGCGGGCCGGCACGGCACGCGAACTCCCGGTCGCCGGGCCGGTGATCGACCCCCGTCCCTCCCCCGACGGGCGGCATGTCGCCTACGTCGCGCGCGGCGCCCTGCGGGTCACCGGTGCGGAGGGCGGCGACGACCGGGCGCTGGCTGAGCCCGAGGCGGTCGACGTCGGTTACGGTCTCGCGGAGTTCATCGCGGCCGAGGAGATGGGCCGGACCAGGGGTTTCTGGTGGGGTCCGGACTCGGACCGGCTGCTGGTGGCACGCGTGGACGACACGCCGGTACAGCGCTGGTGGATCTCCGACCCGGCCCGCCCGGACCGTGATCCACAACACGTCCGGTACCCGGCGGCCGGCACCCCCAACGCGGAGGTCCGGCTGTTCGTGATCGCCCTCGACGGCACCCGCGCGGAGGTTGCCTGGGACCGTCGGCGCTACCCGTATCTGGCGCGAGTGCACTGGTCAGCGGCGGGTGCCCCGCTGCTGCTCGTACAGACGCGCGACCAGCGCGGTCAGGTGTATCTGGCGGTGGACACGGCCTCCGGCGCGACCCGGATGGTGCACGCCGACGAAGATCGAACTTGGCTGGAACTTTTCCCCGGAGTGCCCTGCTGGAGTCCGTCCGGGCAGTTGGTGCGGATCGCCGACGAGGGCGGCGCGCGGGTCCTGGCGGTGGGGGAACGCCCGCTGACCGGCCCGCAGTTGCACGTACGGGCGGTACTGGACGTGTCGGCCGACGACGTGCTGGTATCGGCCTCGGCCGGAGCCGAGGCGGCCGAACCGGAGACCGGCGAGGTGCACGTCTACCGCGTGAACGAACTGGGCGTGGAGCGCGTCTCGTCCGTCCCCGGCGTGCATTCGGCCGCACGCGCGGGCGGCACGACCGTCCTGGTCTCCGCCACCCTGGACCGGCCGGGCAGCCGGGCCCAGGTCCTCCGCGACCACAAGGAGGGCGGGAAGCCAGGGGTCACGGTCACCTCGTACGCCGAAGATCCCGGTCTGTCCCCGCGCGTGACGCTCACCCAGGGGGGCGCACGCCGTGTCCCGTGCGCCCTGCTTATGCCAACGGACTACCACGGTGACACCCCCCTCCCCGTTCTCCTCGACCCCTACGGTGGTCCGCACGGTCAGCGCGTGGTCGCCGCGCACAACGCCCACCTCACGTCGCAGTGGTTCGCGGACCAGGGGTTCGCGGTGGTCGTCGCCGACGGGCGCGGCACCCCGGGCCACTCCCCCGGCTGGGAGAAGTCCATCAAGGACGACGTCGCCGCGGTCGTCCTCGAGGACCAGGTGGACACGCTGCACGCGCTCGCCGCCGACTTCCCGCTCGACCTCGGCCGGGTCGCCATCCGCGGCTGGTCCTTCGGCGGCTACCTCGCCGCCCTCGCGGCCCTGCGCCGCCCGGACGTCTTCCACGCGGCCGTGGTCGGCGCCCCGGTCACCGACCTGCGCCTCTACGACACCCACTACCAGGAGCGCTACCTCGGGGACCCGAAAGAGCGGCCCGAGGTCTACCGGCGCAACTCGGTGATCGACGACGCGGGTCTGGTCGACGCGGCCGAGCCGCACCGCCCGATGATGATCATCCATGGGCTGGCCGACGACAACGTGGTGGTCGCCCACTCGCTGCGGCTGTCCTCGGCCCTGCTGTCGGCCGGCCGCCCGCACGAGGTGCTCCCGCTGTCCGGCGTCACCCACATGACCCCGCAGGAGTCGGTGGCGGAGAACCTGTTGCTGCTTCAGGTGGACTTCCTGCGCCGTTCACTGGGGCTGGCGTAACGGCAACGGGCCGGGAGACATGGCGCTCCCGGCCCGTTTACGGCACCCGCACGGCCGTACGCTGAAAAGCGTCTCGCGTCCGTATATCGATACGGATTCCGTGAAGTTGCGTGCGCGTTAACGGACTTCCTCCCGCTTTGTGTGACTATGTCTCCGGCTTCTCCGGCTTCTCCGGCTTCTCTGGCGGGACCACCTGCGCCTCCGCCGCGAAGTGGCACGCCGAGTCGTGCGCGGCGGGGCCGCCGGTCCCCCGGAACTCCGCCGGCACCGCCAGTTCCGGTACCTCCAGGGCGCAGCGCTCCCGGGCCTTGAAGCAGCGGGTGCGGAAGCGGCAGCCGGAGGGGATGTTGGTCGGCGACGGGACGTCGCCGACCAGGATGATCCGCTCGCGGTGTTCGCGGGCCTCGGGGTCGGGCACCGGCACGGCGGACAGCAGCGCCTGGGTGTAGGGGTGGGTGGGATGCTCGTAGATCTCGGCGTCCCGGCCGGTCTCCACGATGCGGCCGAGGTACATCACGCCGACCCGGTCGGAGATGTGCCGGACGATCGACAGGTCGTGCGCGATGAAGATGTAGGAGAGGTCGAACTCGTCCTGGAGGCGGCCCATCAGGTTGATGACCTGGGCCTGGACCGAGACGTCGAGGGCGGAGACCGGTTCGTCGGCGACGATGATCTCCGGGCGCAGGGCGAGGCCGCGGGCGATGCCGATGCGCTGGCGCTGGCCGCCGGAGAACTGGTGCGGGTAGCGGTTGATGTACTCCGGGTTGAGGCCGACCACGTCCAGCAGGTCCTGCACCCGGCGGCGCCGGTCGCCCTTCGGCGCGACCTCCGGATGGATGTCGTACGCCTCCCCGATGATGTCGCCGACCGTCATGCGGGGGTTGAGGGAGGTGTAGGGATCCTGGAAGACCATCTGGATGTTGCGGCGCACCGCGCGCAGGGCGCGGCCGGACAGGCGGGTGATGTCCTCGCCCTTGTAGCGGATCTCGCCGGCCGTCGGGCGTTCCAGGTTGACCAGCAGTTTGGCGACCGTGGACTTGCCGCAGCCGGACTCGCCGACGATGCCGAGGGTCTCGCCGGCGTCGAGGCGGAAGTCGACGCCGTCGACCGCCTTGACCGCGCCGACCTGCTTCTTGAAGACGATGCCGGTGGTGAGGGGGTAGTGCTTGACCAGGCCGCGGACTTCGAGGAGGGGCTCAGCGGGTGACGTGGCCATCGAGGCACTCCCTCCAGAAGTGGCAGGCGCTGCCCCGCTCCGGTGAGACCTCGTACAGCGGCGGTACGTCGGTGCGGCACACGTCCTGGACCATCGGGCAGCGCGGGTGGAAGGCGCAGCCGGGCGGGATACGGGTGAGGCTGGGCGGCAGGCCCTGGATGGCGTACAGCTCCCGGCCCTTCTGGTCGAGGCGGGGGATCGACTCCAGCAGGCCGCGGGTGTAGGGGTGGGCGGGGGCCTGGTAGATCTCGTGGACGGGGGCGCTCTCGACGATCCGGCCCGCGTACATCACGGCGATGTCGTCGGCGACGTCCGCGACCACGCCGAGGTCGTGGGTGATGAGGATGAGGCCCATGTTGTACTCGCGCTGGAGGTCCGCGAGCAGGTCCATCACCTGGGCCTGGACGGTGACGTCGAGGGCGGTGGTCGGCTCGTCGGCGATGATCAGCTTCGGCTCCAGGGCCATCGCCATCGCGATCATGATGCGCTGGCGCATGCCGCCGGAGAACTGGTGCGGGTACTGCCGTACCCGCTCCCTGGCGGCCGGGATGCGGACCCGGTCCATCAGCTCGACGGCCTTGGCGCGGGCGTCCTTGCGGGACATCCCCCGGTGCACGGTGAACATCTCGGCGAGCTGGTCGCCGACCGTCAGTACCGGGTTGAGCGAGGACAGCGCGTCCTGGAAGATCATCGCCATTTCGGCGCCGCGCACCTTGCGGCGTTCCTCCTCCTTCAGTTTCAGCAGGTCCCGGCCCTCGAAGAGGACCTCGCCGCCGGTGATCCTTCCGGGCGGGACGTCGAGGATGCCCATGATGGTCTGGGCGGTGACGGACTTGCCGGAGCCGGACTCGCCGAGCACGGCGAGAGTGCGGCCGGCGTCCACGCCGTAGCTGACGCCGTTGACGGCCTTGGCGACGCCCTCCCGGGTGCGGAACTCCACGTGCAGGTCACGCACTTCGAGCAGCATGACGGCGGGTCACCTCAGCTTCGGGTCGAGGGCGTCGCGCACCGCGTCGCCGAGCATGATGAACGCCAGGACGGTGATGGCGAGGGCTCCGGAGGGCCACAGCAGCGCGTGCGGGGCGTTGCGGACGTAGGGGGCGGCGGCGGAGATGTCGATACCCCAGGAGACGCTGGGCGGCTTCAGGCCGACGCCGAGGAAGGACAGGGTGGCCTCCAGCGAGATGTAGGTGCCGAGCGCGATGGTGGCGACGACGATGACCGGGGCGACGGCGTTGGGCGCGATGTGGCGCAGCAGCAGCCGGGAGCTGTTCGCGCCGAGGGCGCGGGCGGCCTGGACGTAGTCGTTCTGCTTGGCGGTGATGACCGAGCCGCGGGCGATGCGGGAGATCTGCGGCCAGCCGAGCAGCACGATGAAGCCGATCACCGGCCAGACGGTGTTGCTGGTGATGACGGAGAGCAGCACGAGGCCGCCGAGGACGACCGGGATCGCGAAGAAGATGTCGGTGATCCGGGAGAGGATCGCGTCCCAGACGCCGCCGAAGAACCCGGCGAGCCCGCCGAGCACGCTGCCCAGGATCGCGACCCCGAGCGTGGACAGGACACCGACCAGGACGGACGTACGGGCGCCGTAGACGGTGCGGGTGTAGACGTCGCAGCCCTGGCCGTTGAAGCCGAAGGGATGGCCGGACCGGGAGCCCTCCTGGGCGTTGGCGAGGTCGCAGTGCAGCGGGTTGCCGGAGGCGATGAGGGACGGCCAGATGGAGATCACGACCAGGAAGAGGATCACCAGGGCGGAGATCAGGAAGACCGGGTTGCGGCGCAGGTCGTGCCAGGCGTCGGACCAGAGGCTGTGCGGCTTCTCCTGCGGTCCGGTGCCTTCTGGCCCCCCGGGTGTCTTCTCCAGGGTGACGGCCTCACTCGCCCCCAGGTCCATCTGCCCGCCCATGCCGGTACCGGCGATGGCGCGTTCCGGTTCGTAGGGCTGCTGCTCAGGCATAGCGGATCCTCGGGTCGAGTACGGCGTACAGGAGGTCGACGAGGAGGTTGGCGACGAGGAAGACCAGGACCAGGACGGTGACGAAGCCGACGACGGTCTGCGTGTTCTGGCGCAGGATGCCCTGGTAGAGCTGGTAGCCGACGCCGTGGATGTTGAAGATCCGCTCGGTGACGATCGCGCCGCCCATCAGGGCGCCCACGTCGGTGCCGATGAAGGTGACGACCGGGATGAGGGAGTTGCGCAGCAGGTGCCGGGTGATGACCCGGCGGCGCGGCAGGCCCTTGGCGACGGCGGTGCGGACGTAGTCGGAGCGCCGGTTCTCCGCGATGGAGGTACGGGTGAGGCGGGTGACGTACGCGAGCGAGACCGAGGCCAGCACCAGGCCGGGCAGGATCAGCTCGTCGACGCGGGCCTCGGCGGAGACGGACGGGGCGATCCACCCCCACTTCACGCCCAGCAGGAGCTGGAGCAGCAGGCCGGTGACGAAGGTGGGGACGGAGATGACGATCAGGGTGAGCAGCAGCACCACCGTGTCGATGGGGCGCCCGCGCCGCAGTCCGGTGACGACACCGAGGGTGATGCCGATGACCACCTCGAAGACGACGGCGATGATGGTCAGCCGGATGGTGACCGGGAAGGCGGTGCCCATCAGCTCGGTGACCGGCTGACCGTTGAAGGCGGTGCCGAAGTCGCCGGTGAAGACGTTGCCCATGTAGGTCAGGTATTGCTGCCAGACCGGCTTGTCGAGGCCGAACTCCCGCCTGAGCTGGGCGGCGGTCGCCGGGTCGCACTCCCGGTCGCCGCACAGCCCGGCGATCGGGTCGCCCATCACGTTGACCATCAGGAAGATCAGCAGGGTGGCCCCGATGAAGACCGGGATCATCTGGAGCAGCCGGCGGATCACATAGCGGCCCACGGCGGATCAGCTCACCTTGATCTCGTTGTACACCGGGACGCTGAACGGATTGAGCTTCACTCCGGAGAGCCGGTCGGAGTAGCCGGCGCTGCCGTTCTGGTACCAGAGCGGGATGGCCGCCATGTTGTCCCGGAGCACGCCCTCGGCCTGCTGGAAGTTCTTGATGGCGGTGGCGGTGTCGGTCTCGCCGTTGGCCTTGTCGATGAGAGCGTCGAACTCGTCGTTGGACCAGTGGCCGTCGTTGGAGGAGGCGTCGGTGTAGTACAGCGGCTGGAGGAAGTTCTGGATGAGCGGGTAGTCCATCTGCCAGCCCGCCCGGAAGGGGCCGCTCATCTTCTTCTCGGTGATCTGGTTGCGGAAGTCGGCGAAGGTGCCGACCGGGTTGCCGACGCACGCCTTGTCGTTGCCGAGGGCGTTGTTGATGGAGTTGCAGACCGCGTCGACCCACTGCTTGTGCGAGCCGGTGTCCGAGTTGTAGGTGATCTTCACCTGCCCGCCGGGCAGGCCGCCGCCGTCCTGGATCAGCTTCTTGGCCTGGTCCGGCTGGTACTCGCAGCTCTCGCCACACAGACCCTTCTTGTAACCGCCGTCCTCGCCGAGTACCGGTGACGTCCAGTCGGTGGCCGGGGTGCGGGTGTTCTGGAAGATCGTCTTGGTGATCTGGTTCCGGTCGATCGCCATGGACAGGCCCTTGCGGACCTTCTCCGAGCCGGTCTTGTTCCAGTTGTCGTCGTAGAACGGGAAGGCGAGGGTCTGGATGATGCCGGCCGGGGTGTTGATGTACCGGTCGCCGAGGTCGTTCTTGACGTTCTTCAGCTGGGCGGCCGGGACGTCGTCGACCAGATCGAGGTTGCCGGCCATGAGGTCGGTGTAGGCGGTGTTGTTGTCGGTGTAGACCTTGAGGTCGACGCCGCCGTTGGCCGCCTTGTCGTCGCCGGGGTAGTCGTCCCAGGTGCGCAGGGACATCTGGGAGCCCCGGGTGTAGTTGTCGACCTGGTACGGGCCGTTGCCGACCGGCTTCTTCAGCCAGCCGGCGTGGTCGTCGAAGAAGGCGCTGGGCAGCGGGGCGTAGGCCGGGTAGCCGAGGGTGTCGGGGAAGGTCGAGAACTTCTGGCTGAGCGCGATCGTGAAGGTCCGGTCCCCGGTGACCTTGAGCCCGGACAGAGTGTCGGCGGTCTGCTTGCCGCCGTCCTCCGGGTGCGCCTTGTCGTACCCCTCGATGTAGCTGAAGAAGTAGGCGTTGCGCTGGTTGTTCTTGAGGCTCGCCCCGTAGTTCCAGGCGTCCACGAACGACTTGGCGGTGACCTTCTCGCCGTTGCTGAAGGTCCAGCCGTCCTTGACGGTGACGGTGAAGTTCTGCGAGTCGGACGTCTCGATCTTCTCGGCGAGCATGTCCTCGGCCTTGCCGCTGTCCGGGTCGTACCGCTTCAGGCCCCGGAAGATCATGTCCAGCACCTTGCCGCCCTGCACCTCGTTGGTGTTGGCCGGCTCCAGCGGGTTCTGCGGGTCGCCCCAGGAGGAACTGAGCACCGCGTCGCCGCCCCCGCCCCCGCCGCCGCCTCCGCAGGCGGTCGCCGCGAGGGCTACGGCCGCCGCCGCGCACGCGGCCCGTGTGGCTTGCGTCGCTCTGCGCATGGTGCCTCCTCGTCCGCCGATCACTTAACGGCCAATATCACGCCAAAAAGTGCATACCGCACACGGATGGGGCCCTTTGGAGGAACCTGCCAGTCGGTCGCGGGGGTCGGACGGAGGGCGAAACGATCTCTTCTCACCCCACACAGAGGATCTTGAACAGCCGCGCAACAGATCTTCACCATCCGATGCGGAACCGTTGGAATGCGACCCCGTGGTGTTCACATTTCGACACCCAGGCGTCCGTATAACGAACGCCTTGACTGAATTGCCCGATTAATCCGTTCTAAGGCACAGATAGATCACAACGCGCTACACGCGTAGCTACGGAACGGCAAAGCAGAGGTAAAAAAAGTAAAGAGAAACCCAAGCTGACCCAGATTTTATTGACCTTGAACGAATTGCGTTGAAAAAGTCCGGCGTAGCCCGTAGGGGAGTGCCCTGCGGAGTCATCAGACCCTCCCTTGGGCCAGGAGCACCATGACCCCCCCAACTCCATCAGCGGCTGCCCCGCTCGAGGTGACCGACGAGACGGCCCCCGCGTCGCCCACGCCCGCCACCTCCAAGGGCAATGAGAGTCGCTCTCCCGGCCGCCTGGCCTGGACCCGCTTCAAGCGAGACAAGACGGGCGTCATATCCGCGTGCATCGTGATCTTCTTCTTCGTGATCGCGCTCGCGGCCCCCCTCATAGCCAAGCTCTACGGCAAGAACCCGTACACGACGTACGCGAGCCAGCGCCCGGAGCTGCTGGACGCCTTCTCCTACCCGGCCGGCCCCAATGGCGGGATGAGCGGCGAGTTCTGGTTCGGCATCGAGCCCCAGCTCGGCCGGGACGTCTTCACCTTCCTGCTGTACGGCATCCGCACGTCGCTGGGGATCGCGGTGGCGGCGACGCTGCTGACCACGGCGCTCGGCATCGTCATCGGCACCATCGCCGGCTACCTCGGCGGCAAGACGGACTACTTCATCGGCCGGGTCATCGACATCCTGCTGTCGTTCCCGTCGACCCTGTTCTTCATCGCCTTCATGCCGGTCGTCTACGGGCTCTTCGTCGCCGACGACGAGAACATCCCGACCTCCCTGCGGGCCGTCTCCCTGATCCTCGTCCTGGCTGGTTTCGGCTGGGCCTCACTCGCCCGGCTGCTGCGCGGACAGGTGCTCGGTCTGCGCGAGCGCGAGTTCGTCGAGGCGGCGAAGGTGACCGGCGCCTCCCCGTGGCGCATCGTGTTCAAGGAGCTGCTGCCCAACCTGTGGACGCCGATCATCATCCAGTCCACGCTGATGCTCCCGGCGTTCGTGACCGCCGAGGCCGGTCTGGCCTTCCTCGGTGTCGGCATCATCGACCCGACCCCGGACTGGGGCGTCATGATCCAGCGCGGCGCCCAGTTCTACACCCAGGACATCACCTTCATGCTCTTCCCGGGCCTGTCGATGGTGATCTTCGTCCTGGCCTTCAACCTGCTCGGTGACTCGGTGCGCGACGCTCTCGACCCGAAGTCCAAGCGCTGATCCCCCACGCTCCACCCGGCTCGTTCAACGCCGTCCGGCCGGACCCGTCCCATTTGCCCTCTACTGGCAGGTGTCTCATGCCCTTCTCCCGCAGAAACTTCCTGATCGCCACCGGTGTGGTCGCGGCCTCGTCCTCCGTACTGACCGCGTGTGGCGGTGGCGGCAGCAGCTCCAAGTCGAGCGATGCCCCCAAGGTCAGCGGCTCCAAGACCATGGAGATCCCGGTCGGCACCAAGGCCGACTCCACCGGCCCGGCCCCCGAGGTCAAGGGCGCGGTCAAGGGCGGGACGATCTACTCGCTCGAGCAGTTCGACATGGACCACATGGACCCGGCCCAGATCTATGTCTCGACCGAGGCCGCCATCACCGTCCCGATCATGCGCGGTCTGACCGGCTACAAGATCGACGACAAGGGCGGCGTCACCCTGGTCGGCGACGCGGCGACGGACCCCGGCACCGCGAAGGACGGCGGCAAGACCTGGGTCTTCACCCTGAAGGACGGCATGAAGTGGGAGGACGGCTCGGACGTCACCATCGATGACGTCAAGCACACCTTCGAGCGCCTCTTCGCCGACTTCATCACCGAGGGCCCGCGCTACGTCCAGCAGTGGCTCGAGGGCGGCGAGAAGTACAAGGGCCCCTACGACGACAAGCACCTGGACTCGATCGAGGTCGACGGCAACACCGTCACCTTCCGCCTCAACGAGGCCCGTGGCGACTTCAACTACACGCTCGCCATGCGCGGTTACGCCCTGGTGCCGAAGAAGCACGACACCAAGGAGAAGTACGACAAGCAGCCGTTCTCCTGCGGTCCCTACCGCATCGAGAGCCGCAGCGTGGGCAAGTCGATGACGTTCGTGCGCAACGAGCACTGGGACGCCAAGACCGACCCGATCCGCAACGCCTACCCGGACAAGTACGCCTTCTCCTTCGGCTTCCAGCCGCTGGCGGCGACCGACCGCTACATCGCGGACAAGGGCAACGACCAGTACGCCGTGCCGATCTTCAACGAGGTCGCGGCCGAGCGCATCGCCGAGGTGCTGACCAACGCCGAACTGAAGAAGCGCGTGCTGACCGCGGTCGACACGGTCACCTACTACTGGCCGATCAACACCACCCGCATCACGGACGTCAAGGTCCGCCAGGCCATCAACTGGGCCTGGCCGCACCAGCAGCTCCAGACGATCCGCGGCGGCGCGTCCACCAGCGAGATCGCCACCACGATCCTCAGCCCGGTCACCCCCGGCTACGAGGAGTTCGACCTGTACGGCACGACCAAGAAGCCCGGCGGTGACCCGGCCAAGGCCAAGGCACTGCTGAAGGAGGCCGGCAAGGTCGGCCAGAAGCTGGTGATCGCCTACCAGCAGTCGGACAACGCGGTGAAGCAGGCCGTCGCGATCAAGAACGCGCTGGAAGAGGCCGGCTTCACGGTCGTCAACAAGCAGGTCGACAAGTCGACCTTCTACACACAGATCGGCAAGATCGACAACGACTACGACCTGTTCGCGGCCGGCTGGAGCCCGGACTGGCCGAACGGCTACTCGGTCTTCTACCCCTGCTGGAGCGGCGAGAACATCGGCGACGGCCGCAGCAACTACGCGCAGCTCGACGACACCGGCGTCAACAAGGCGATCAACGCCGCCTCCGCGATCACCGACGTGGAGAAGGCCAACAAGGCCTGGGGCGCCGTCGACCGCCAGATCATGGAGCTGGCCGCCGTCGTGCCCGACTACCACTCCATCCGCAACTGGATGTACGGATCCAAGGTCGGCAACGTGATCTACGACGCCGGCAACACCTGCGTCGCCCTCTGCAAGCTGTACGCCAAGAAGTAAGCGCGCACCCACCGGGCGGCCGTCCTGCACGGCCGCCCCGGTGGCCCACCCCCCTCCAACACCCCGGCGACGGCGCCCCGTCCGGAAAGTCACGCCCCATGCCCCGCTTCCTAGTCCGACGATTCCTCGGCGCGTTGGTCATCCTGTTGATCATCAGTGCCGTCACCTTCCTGCTCTTCTACGCAGTGCCGCGTGACCCCGCGATGATGTCCTGCGGCAAGAACTGCACGCCGGAGAATCTGGAGCAGATCCGGAAGAACCTGGGCATCGACGAGTCGATCATCCTGCAGTACTGGCACTGGCTCGTGGGCGTCTTCGCCGGACGGGACTACGGTGGTTACGGCTACTGCAACGCGCCCTGCCTGGGCTACTCCTTCGCCAACCGTGAGCCCGTCTTCGGCACGATCATGGACCGGCTGCCGCTGACCCTGTCGCTCGCCTTCGGCGCGGCCATCGTCTTCCTCATCGTCGGCATCGGCGCGGGCATGCTCGCCGCGGTCAAGCAGGGCAAGTTCCTGGACAAGTTCGCCAGCTCGGTGTCGCTGCTCGGTTCGTCGCTCCAGGTCTACTTCGTCGGCTACATCGCGATGTTCTTCCTGGTCTCACAGCTCGGCATCCTGAGCCAGCCGTCGTACACGCCGTTCACCGAGAACCCGGCCGCCTGGTTCTCCGGGCTGCTGCTGCCGTGGCTGGTCCTCTCGATCATCTTCACCGCGAACTACACCCGTATGACCCGCTCCCAACTGGTGGAACAGCTCAGTGAGGACTACGTCCGGACGGCGCGGGCCAAGGGCCTGTCCCGGGCCAACGTCTTCTTCCGGTTCGCCTGGCGCGGCGCCATGGGGCCGATCGTCACCGTCTTCGGCATCGACCTCGGCACCCTGATCGGCGGCGCGATCATCACGGAGTCGACGTTCAGCCTCCAGGGCATCGGGCGGCTCGCCGTGCAGTCGGTGGACCAGAGCGATCTGCCCATGCTGCTCGGCGTCACCGTGCTGTCGGCCGGCGCGATCGTGTTCTTCAACATCATCGTGGACGCCGTCTACGCCCTCATCGACCCGCGGATCCGGCTCGCCTGACCTCCGCCCTCCCCACCCCCCTCTGCATCATCTCCTGGAGCGTCCCCGTGACGAGCACCGATCAGCAGCCCTTCCTCTCCGTCAGGGACCTGAAGGTCCACTTCTCCACCGAGGACGGCATCGTCAAGGCCGTCGACGGGCTCTCCTTCGACCTGGCCAAGGGCAAGACGCTCGGCATCGTGGGCGAGTCGGGGTCGGGCAAGTCCGTCACCAACCTGACGATCCTGGGGCTGCACGATCGCCGCAGCACCGCGATCGAGGGTGAGATCGTCCTCGACGGCAAGGACCTGCTCACCGCGCGCGAGCGGGAGCTGGAGCAGCTCCGCGGCAACAAGATGTCCATGATCTTCCAGGACGCCCTCGCCTCCCTGTCGCCGTACCACACCGTCGGCCGGCAGATCGCCGAGACGTACCGGAAGCACACCGGTGCCTCCAAGCTGGAGGCCTGGAACCGGGCGATCGAGATGCTGCGGCGGGTGGGCATTCCGCAGCCGGACATGCGGGTGGACGACTATCCGCACCAGTTCTCCGGCGGTATGCGCCAGCGCGCGATGATCGCGATGGCGCTGGTCTGCGACCCGGAGCTGCTGATCGCCGACGAGCCGACCACGGCCCTCGACGTCACCGTGCAGGCGCAGATCATGGACCTGCTCAAGGACCTCCAGCAGGAGTTCGGCACCGCCATCATCTTCATCACCCACGACCTCGGTGTCATCGCCGACATCGCGGACGACGTGCTGGTGATGTACGGCGGCCGGTGCGTGGAGCGGGGCACCAAGCAGGAGGTGCTGCGCGACCCGCAGCACCCGTACACGCTGGGTCTGATGGGTTCCATGCCGAGCCTGGACGGGCCGGTCGACGTGCCGCTGTCCCCGATCCCGGGTTCGCCGCCGTCGCTGCTCAACCCGCCCTCCGGCTGCCGCTTCCACCCGCGCTGCCCCTTCGTGGAGCAGGTCCCGGGCGGGCGGTGCTCCTCGGAGCAGCCGCTGCTCGAGGTGGTGGACGGCCGCGGCTCGGCCTGTCACCTCACCCGCGGGCAGCGCTCGGAACTCTTCGCCGACTACGCGGGTGCCACGGCCGCCCGGCACAACTGACGGACACGAGACGGGACTTACCATCATGAGCAACGCAACTCCGCTCCTGGACGTCAGCGGTCTGACCAAGCACTTCCCGATCAAGGGCGGCTTCCCGATCCCGCGCACGGTCGGTGCCGTGCGGGCCGTGGACGGGCTGGACTTCCAGGTCGGCGAGGGCGAGAGCCTGGGCCTGGTCGGCGAGTCCGGCTGCGGCAAGTCGACGACGGGCCGGCTGATCACCCGCCTCCTGGAGCCGACCGGCGGCACCGTGACCTACCGGGGTCAGGACATCACCCACGCGGGCCGCCGGCAGCTCGTGCCGGTCCGGTCCGAGATCCAGATGATCTTCCAGGACCCGTACGCGTCCCTCAACCCGCGGCAGACGGTCGGCAAGATCATCTCCGGTCCGATGGAGATCAACGACATCAACCCGGCCGGCGGCCGCGAGGCCCG
>NZ_JBQOUX010000124.1:0-24504 GCF_052216785.1 Streptomyces sp. JW3
GGCCGGCGCGGGGGCGGCGGGGCGGCGCGGGGTGGTGCCGGCCGGGGCGGGTTCGCGCTGCTGGGCGAGGAGCTGGCGGGGCAGCAGGACGACGACGCCGGTGCCGCCGCGGGAGGAGGGGCGGTAGTTGACGCTGATGCCGTACTTGACGGCGAGCCGTCCCACGACCGCGAGGCCGAGCCGGGTGCCCTGGAGGGAGGCGAGGTCGGTCATGCGTCCGGCCACCGACTCCTCGGCGCGGCGCATGGCCGCGGTGGCCATCTTCAGGCCGCTGTCCTCGATGGTGACGACGATGCCGGCGCTGCGCTCCTCGACGTAGACGTTGACCTCGTCGATGGGCGGCGAGAAGTTGGCGGCGTTGTCCATCAGTTCGGCCAGCAGGTGCATCACGCCCTCGGCCGCGAACCCGGAGACGGCGGCCCCGGTCGAGCAGTGCAGGCGCACCCGCTGGTAGGCGGCGATCCGGCCGACCGCGCCGCGCAGGATGGACTCCATCACGATGGGCTTGTTCCAGGCGCGGCTGGACCGGCCGCCCATGAGCAGCGCCAGCCGGTCGGTCATCAGGCCGAGCTGCGAGGTGCTGTGGTCCAGCTTCAGCAGGTCGCCGAAGACCTCCTCGCCGTGCCGGTCCTGCATCTCGCGCAGGTCGGCGAGCATGCTGACCGCCTTGGCCTGCACCCGGCTCAGGGCCTTCGCGGAGGCGGCCTGGGCGGCGGCGGCCCGGCGCTCGCTGTGCGCGAGTTCGCGGACGAACGATTCAGCGGGTGCCCGCAGCGAGAAGTCGCGCGGCCAGTCCAGCTCACCTATCACGGTGTCGGCGGAGTGCCCGTCGCGGAGTCCGGCCACCACCGCGGGCAGCACGTCGTCGGTGAGCCAGCGCACTTCGGCGGCGATCCGGCCCAGCTCCTCGGCCGACTGGCGCCGTTCGGCGTCGTAGGCGACGGCGAGCCGGACGGCCTCCTCGACCTCGGCGGTGAAGGTGTGGGCGAGCTGGCGCAGTTGCGGGTCGGACGGCTGCGTCACATGGGCCAGGGCCTCTTCGGCGGCGGTGCCGTCCCGCAGCCGCTTGGCGACGGCGGGCAGGGTGACGCTGACCAGGTGCGCGCTCTCGGCGGCGAGCTGCGCGAGCTGGGCCCGGGCCTGGGTGACGTCGTCGCCCTGCCGCAGGGTCGACCGGCGGGCGCGCCGGATGGCCAGGGTGCTGACCACGACCGTGCCGGCCAGGCAGAGCCAGGCGCCGAGCAGCGCGGCCAGCGCCCAGCTGCGGGCCCCGGCCGGGGCCGCGGCGACGGCCGCGCCGGCCGCCGCCGCGCTCACCACCAGGACGGCCGCGGGCACGACCGGAACGGCTCGGGGGGCGTTCGCCGACCGGCGCTGGCTGGATGGTGCAGGCACTGACATTCCGCGGTCCCTCGGGATGGAGAGCAGGAGAAACGGTCGACCGACACACGACGGTCACGGATCAGGAAGCGGACACCAAGGGGACGGCGATCTTCCGGACCAGGTACGGGGTCATGCTAGTCACCCGGCCGCGCTCCGAGATCTGACTATCCACGCACTCCGCCCAGCATCCGATTTCGGCCCGAAGGTGCGGTCGGCTCAGGGTGCCGTGGTAGTGAACGGTCGCTCAATCTCCGTGCAGGAAAGGGCTGTTCAGCGGTCCTGACGGTCGGGCGTTCGAGGAACCGGCGCGAGAATGACCGTTTCTTCAGAACATCGGAACCACGAACAGGTGAGCGCTTTCCAGCCAACTCCCGGCGGTTGCGCGGTCCGATCACCCCAGGATCTCCACACCCCGATCGCACATTCATGCGATGTGCGATCGGAACCCGCGCCGCGCGTGACCGAAACCGGCGCCGCACGGGTGCGGACCCGGCCCGACCGGCCGCGACGACCCGACACCGGTGATCGGAGCCCGACATGACGGCCTGCGACGACGCGCGCGGCGCCCGCGGAGGTCGTCGGTCGGGCCGGCGGTGCGGTGTGGCGGCCGCGGTACGGCGGCCCGGTCGGCCAGGTGTCGGACGCGAAGGGCCTGCGCGGCCCGCACTGCCCGCTCGGGCGGCCGGGGACGCCTGTCGGGCGGCTCAGGCGGCGACGGTGTGTCCATGGCGGGCCCGCGGGTTCGTTGTGGCTGGTCGCGCAGTTCCCCACGCCCCTGACGGGGCGCTGTGGCCCAGGGACCGGCCCTACTCCCCCGCGGCCTCCGGCTCCGCGAAGGCCCGTCGGCTGTGGACGAGCAGTTCACGTACCGCCGGATCGGGGCCGCGCCGCCAGACCAGGGCGAGCAGTGCCGGGGCCGCCAGGCCCTCGACGGCGCGGGCGGTCAGTTGGTCACGGTGGCCTGCGGCCATCGACTCGCTCAGGACAGCGACGCCCAGACCCCGGGCGGCGAGGCCGGCCACGGCGTCGGCGGCGCCCGCCTCCAGGGCGATCGAGGGCCGCAGACCGTGCGCGGCGCAGGCCCGGTCGAACGCGGTGCGCAGACCGGTGCCGGACGGCATGCAGACCAGCGGGTGGGCGACCAGGTCGGCCAGCGCGATCCGGCTCCGCCGCGCGAGCGGATGTCCGGCCGGGACCGCCGCGACGAGCCGCTCACTGATGATCGTCAGGGCTTCCAGTCCGTCGGGGGCGGCGGTCGCGGTGCCGACGAGCGCCACGTCGAGGGTGCCCGCGCGGACCCCGGCGACGAGCCGGTCGGAGTTGTCCTCCAGCAGGGCGATCTCCACCCCGGGGTGCGCCCCGTGGAACGCGGCGAGCGCGTCGAACAGCGGGGTGACGGTGCAGCCGACGACCATGCCGACCGTCAGCCGGCCCCGGATCAGGCCGGTCACCTCCCCCACCGCCCGGCCGACCGCCCCGGCCGCGGCGAGGGCGGCCCGCGCGTGTTCCAGTGCCGCCTTCCCGGCGACGGTGAGGGTGGCGGTGCGCGCCGACCGGTCGAACAGCTCGGCGCCGAGTTCCCGTTCCAGTTGGCGGATCTGGGCGCTGACCCCGGACTGGCTGATGTGCACGCGCTCGGCGGCCCGGGTGAAGTTGCGCTCCTCGGCGACCGCGACGAAGTACTCCAGCTGCCTCAGTTCCATGAGCTCTGATTCTAGTTTCCAGCACAACCATCTGTTGGACTTCTGGTCGGTGGCCCGGCCAGGCTGGACGGCACAGGAACCGACGTCAGGAGGAAGCCGTGCCCCAGTACGAGAAGGCGATGCGGCCCGAGGACATCACCCGGCTGTTCGTCGAGCGGTCCAACGCGGGGGACGCCGCCGGGGTCGCCGCGCTCTACGAGGAGGACGCGGTGCTGGCCTACCCGCCCGGTGAGGTGACCGTGGGCCGGGAGGCGATCCGCGCGCTGTGGGAGAAGGTGCTGTCCGGCCGGCCCCGGTTCGAGCCGGAGCCGCCGCTGCCGACGCTGGTCAGCACCGGCGGTGACATCGCGCTGACCGCCACGCCGCCGAAGGACGGCGCCGGAGCCCGCGCGCAGGTCGTCCGGCGGCAGCCGGACGGGAGCTGGCTGCGGCTGCTCGACCAGCCGGAGTTCGCCACGCCGGCCCGGCCGTGAGCGGCCGTACCCTTGCGGCATGCGGATGCGCCCCACCCTGAGCTGGACCCCCACCGAGGATCTGCCGCCGGGCAGCACGGACCCGGCGCCGGTCGCCGACGCGCTGGGCGCCGGCGGGGTGCTGGTGCTCAGCGGGGCCGGCCTGTCCACCGAGTCGGGCATCCCCGACTACCGGGGCGAGGGCGGCAGCCTGAGCCGGCACACGCCGATGACGTACCAGGACTTCACCGGCGACGCGCAGGCCCGGCGCCGGTACTGGGCGCGCAGTCACCTCGGCTGGCGCACCTTCGGCCGGGCCCGTCCCAACGCCGGTCACCGGGCGGTGGCCGCGTTCGGGCGGCACGGTCTGCTCTCCGGTGTGATCACGCAGAACGTCGACGGTCTGCACCAGGCCGCCGGCAGCGAGGACGTCGTGGAACTGCACGGCAGCCTGGACCGGGTGGTCTGTCTGTCCTGCGGCGCGCTCAGCGCGCGCCGGGAGCTGGCCCGGCGGCTGGCCGAGGCCAATCCCGGCTTCGCGCCGGTGGCCGCCCACATCAACCCGGACGGGGACGCCGATCTCACCGACGCCCAGGTCGGGGACTTCCGGGTGGTGCCCTGCCTGGTCTGCGGCGGCGTACTCAAACCTGACGTGGTGTTCTTCGGGGAGGCCGTGCCGCCCGAGCGGGTCGAGCACTGCCGGTCGCTGGTCCGGGCGGCGGCCGTCCTGCTGGTCCTGGGCTCCTCGCTGACGGTGATGTCCGGGCTGCGGTTCGTCCGGCAGGCGGCCGGGGCCGGCACGCCGGTGCTGATCGTCAACCGGGACCCGACCCGGGGCGACCGGCACGCCGTCACCCGGGTCGCGCTCCCGCTGGGCGCGGCCCTGACCGCCGTGGCCGAACGGTTGGGCATCGCCCTCGACGGCGAGCGGACCTAGGACAGCTGGACCAGCAGGTCACCGCCCTCGACCTGCTGGACGCGGTGGACGGCCAGCCTGGTGACCGTGCCCGCCCGCGGCGCGGTGATCGCCGCCTCCATCTTCATCGCCTCGATGGTGGCCACCGTCGCGCCGGCCGCCACCTCGTCGCCCTCGGCGACCGCGAGGGTCACCACGCCCGCGAACGGTGCCGCGACCTGCCCGGGGTCGCTCCGGTCGGCCTTCTCGGTCACCGGGATGTCGGCGGCCGCCGCCCGGTCCCTGACCTGGATCGGCCGCAACTGCCCGTTGAGGCCGGCCAGCACGGTCCGCAGGCCCCGCTCGTCGGGCTCGCCGACCGCCTGGAGTTCGATGAGCAGCCGCACCCCGGGTTCGAGGTCGACGGTGTACTCGGTGCCCGGCCGCAGTCCGTAGAAGAAGTCCTTGCTGTCCAGGACGCCGGTGTCGCCGTAGGTCTGCCGGTGGGTGTCGAAGGCGCGGGCCGGGCCGGGAAACAGCAGCCGGTTGAGGGTGGCGCGCCGGTCCTTGGCGAGGCCCTCGCGGTCCTCGGCGGTCAGGTCCGCGGCCGGCGGTGCCGCGGCGCGGCCGCGCAGTGCCTTGCCGCGGAAGGGTTCGGGCCAGCCGCCGGGCGGGGTGCCCAGGTCGCCGCGGAGGAAGCCGATGACGGAGTCGGGGATGTCGTAGCGGCCGGGTTCGGCCTCGAAGTCCTCGGGCGGGACCCCGGCGCCGACCAGGTGCAGGGCCAGGTCGCCGACCACCTTGGAGGACGGGGTGACCTTGACCAGGCGGCCGAGCATCCGGTCGGCGGCGGCGTACATCGCCTCGATGTCCTCGAAGCGGTCGCCGAGGCCGAGGGCGATGGCCTGGGTGCGCAGGTTGGAGAGCTGGCCGCCGGGGATCTCGTGGTGGTAGACCCGGCCGGTCGGCGCGGCCAGGCCCGCCTCGAAGGGGGCGTACACCTTGCGGACGCTCTCCCAGTACGGTTCCAGGTCGCCGACGGCCTTCAGGTCCAGGCCGGTGGGCCGCTCGGAGTGGTCGGTGGCGGCGACGATCGCGGTCAGCGACGGCTGCGAGGTGGTGCCCGCCATCGAGGCGACCGCGCCGTCCACCGCGTCCGCGCCGGCCCGTACGGCGGCCAGGTAGGTGGCGAGCTGGCCGCCCGCGGTGTCGTGGGTGTGCAGGTGCACCGGCAGGTCGAACTCGCGGCGCAGCGCGGTGACCAGTCGCTCGGCGGCGGGCGCGCGCAGCAGGCCCGCCATGTCCTTGACGGCCAGGACGTGCGCGCCGGCGGCGACGATCCGCTCGGCGAGCCGCAGGTAGTAGTCGAGGGTGTAGAGCCGCTCGGCGGGGTCGCAGAGGTCGGCGGTGTAGCACAGGGCGACCTCGGCGACGGCGGTGCCGGTGGCGCGTACCGCGTCGATCGCGGGCCGCATCTGCTCGACGTCGTTGAGGGCGTCGAAGACGCGGAAGATGTCGATGCCGGTGGCCGCGGCCTCCTCGACGAAGGCGTCGGTGACCTCGGTCGGGTACGGGGTGTAGCCCACGGTGTTGCGGCCGCGCAGCAGCATCTGGAGGCAGATGTTGGGCACGGCCTCGCGCAGCGCCGCCAGCCGCTCCCAGGGGTCCTCGGCGAGGAAGCGCAGGGCGACGTCGTAGGTGGCGCCGCCCCAGCACTCCAGGGAGAGCAGTCCGGGCAGGGTGCGGGCCACCACGGGGGCGACGGCGAGCAGGTCCTTGGTGCGCACCCGGGTGGCCAGCAGCGACTGGTGGGCGTCGCGGAAGGTGGTGTCGGTGACGCCGAGGGTGGGTGACCGGCGCAGTCGGCGGGCGAAGCCCTCGGGGCCGAGGTCGGCCAGCGACTGGCGGGAGCCGGACGGGGGTTCGCCCGCGGGCAGCGGCGGGAGTTTGGTCAGCGGGTCGATCAGGGCGGGGCGTTCGCCGTGCGGTTTGTTGACCGTGACGTCGGCGAGGTAGGTGAGCAGTTTGGTGCCGCGGTCGGCGGAGTGCCGGGAGGTCAGCAGGTGCGGGCGCCGCTCGATGAAGGAGGTGGTGACCCGGCCGGCCCGGAAGTCGGGGTCGTCCAGGACGGCCTGGAGGAAGGGGATGTTGGTGGCCACGCCGCGGATGCGGAACTCGGCCACCGCGCGCCGGGCCCGGCCCACCGCGGTGGCGAAGTCCCGGCCCCGGCAGGTGAGTTTGACCAGCATCGAGTCGAAGTGGGCGCTGATCTCCGTACCGGCGTGGGTGGTGCCGCCGTCCAGCCGGATGCCGGAGCCGCCGGGTGAGCGGTAGGCGCTGATCCGGCCGGTGTCCGGGCGGAAGCCGTTGGCCGGGTCCTCGGTGGTGATCCGGCACTGGAGGGCGGCGCCGCGCAGGGTCACCGTGTCCTGGGAGAGGCCGAGGTCGGCGAGGGTCTCACCGGCCGCGATGCGCATCTGGGCCTGCACCAGGTCGACGTCGGTGACCTCCTCGGTGACCGTGTGTTCGACCTGGATGCGGGGGTTCATCTCGATGAAGACGTGGTTGCCGTCGCGGTCGAGGAGGAACTCCACGGTGCCGGCGTTGCGGTAGCCGATCCGGCGGGCGAAGCGGACGGCGTCGGCGCAGATCCGGTCGCGGAGGCCGGGGTCGAGGTTGGGCGCGGGGGCGAGTTCGATGACCTTCTGGTGGCGGCGCTGGACCGAGCAGTCGCGTTCGTAGAGGTGGACGACGTCGCCGTGGCCGTCGGCGAGGATCTGCACCTCGATGTGGCGGGGTTCGACCACCGCCTTCTCCAGGAACACGGTGGCGTCGCCGAACGCGGAGGCCGCCTCCCGGGACGCCGCCTCGATCGCCTCCCGCAGGTGCGCGGGGTCCTCGACGCGGCGCATGCCGCGCCCGCCGCCGCCCGCGACCGCCTTGACGAAGAGAGGGAAGCCGACGTCGGCGGCGGCGCGGACCAGGGTGTCCCCGTCGGTGGCGGGGGCCGAGGAGCCGAGGACGGGGACGCCGGCCTCCCGGGCGGCGGCCACCGCGCGGGCCTTGTTGCCGGTCAGTTCCAGGATGTCGGCGTCCGGGCCGACGAAGATGATGCCCGCCCGCTCGCAGGCGCGGGCCAGGTCGGGGTTCTCGGAGAGGAATCCGTAGCCCGGGTAGACGGCGTCGGCGCCCGCGTCGCGGGCCGCCCGGACGATCTCCTCGACGGAGAGGTAGGCCCGTACCGGGTGTCCCGGCTCGCCGATCTGGTACGCCTCGTCGGCCTTCAGCCGGTGCAGGGAGCCCCGGTCCTCGTGCGGGAAGACGGCGACCGTCCGCGCACCGAGTTCGTAGCCCGCGCGGAACGCGCGGATGGCGATCTCCCCGCGGTTGGCGACCAGCACCTTGCGAAACATCGTCGATCCCTTCAGCCGGCCGGTGACGAGACCATGGTGGCGGCGGCACCCCGGTTGCGCCATGTGAGGCGGGCCACTCGCCGAGCGGGTGAGGGAGCACAACGGCCGGTCTGCGGCGCCCTGTCGGGGGAAGACGTCAGGGCATGCGCGCACTCGTCATCAACTGCACTCTCAAGCCCTCGCCCGAGCCGTCGAACACCGAGGCGCTCGCCGCCACCGTCATCAGCTCGCTCCAGGGGCACGGCGTCACGGTGGACACCGTCCGGGCCGTCGACCTGAACCTGAAGCCCGGCGTGGAGACCGACCTGGGGGACGGCGACGACTGGCCCGCCGTGCACGACCAGCTCCTCGCGGCCGAGATCCTGGTCATCGCCTCCCCGACCTGGCTGGGCCGGCCGTCCTCCGTCGCCCAGCGGGTGCTGGAACGGATGGACGCCATGCTCGGCGAGACCGACGACCAGCAGCGGCCGGTCGCCTACAACCGGGTGGCCGGGGTGGTCGTCACCGGCAACGAGGACGGCGCCCACCACGTCATCAGTGAGATCAACGGCGCCCTGGTCGACATCGGCTACACCGTCCCCGGCCAGGCGTGGACCTACTGGCACCTCGGTCCCGGGCCCGGCCCCGACTTCCTAGACGACGACCGCGGCCACGACTGGTCGGTGTCGACCGGCCGGGCCATGGCGTCCAACCTGGTGCACGCGGCCCGCGCCCTGGCCGCGCTGCCACTGCCCGCCCCGCCGTCCTGAAGCCGGTCGGCGCGGTCAGCTGTCGTAGTCGACGGTGAGGGCGGCGGAGACGGGATACGACTGGCAGGTCAGGACGTATCCCGAGGCGACCTCCGCCGGTTCCAGCGCGTAGTTGCGGCGCATGTCGGCCGTGCCGTCGGTGATCCGGGCCCGGCAGGTGCCGCAGACACCGCCCTTGCAGGCGAACGGCAGGTCGGGACGGATCAGGGCGGCCGCGTCGAGGAGGGTGGTGTCGCGCGGCAGTGCGCTGGTGGTGGCGCGGCCGTCCAGGACGACGGTGACCTGGCTGACCGGTCCGCCGGGGCGCGGCTCGGGGCGGTGCACGGCCGCGGGCGGTTCCTCGCCGGCGTAGAAGAGTTCCTGGTGGACGCGGTCGGTCGGGACGCCGAGGCCGGCCAGTACCTTCCGGGCGTCCTGGACCATGCCGTGCGGGCCGCACAGCCACCAGTGGCCGGCTTGCCGGACATCGACGAGAGCGTCGACGAGCGCGGCCAGCCGGTCGGCGTCCAGCCGTCCGGAGAGCAGTTCCGCCTCGCGGGGTTCGCGGGAGAGCACGTGCGCCAGCTGGAACCGGTCCGGGTGCAGGTCCTTCAGGTCGGCCAGCTCGTCGGCGAACATCACCGAGCCGGTGCGGCGGTTGCCGTAGAGAAGGGTGACGCGGGAGCGGGCGTCGGCGGCGAGCACCGACTCGGCGATGGAGAGCATCGGGGTGATGCCGGAGCCGGCGGCGACCAGGACGTGGTGGGCGGGGGTGGTGAGGTCGGGGGTGAAGGCCCCGGTGGGGGTCATCACCTCGACGGTGTCGCCGGGCCGGACCTCGTGCACCAGCCAGGCGGAGAACAGCCCGCCGGGCACCACCCGCACCCCGATCCGCAGGGGCGCGCCGGCCGGGGCGCAGATCGAGTACGAGCGCCGCTCGTCGCGTCCGCCGATCCGGCGGCGCAGGGTCAGGGACTGTCCCGGCGCGAACGCGAACTCCTGCCTCAGGTGGTCGGGCACGTCGAAGCCGACGGCGGCGGCGTCCTCGCACAGCCGGTCCACCGCGGCCACCCGCAGCGGGTGGAAGGCGGGCCGGCGGCCGGACTTCACGGGGGCGGGGGCGGGGCCGAGCGGGTCCGCCATCAGATCTCCTTGAAGTGTTCGAACGGCTCGCGGCAGGCGCGGCAGCGCCACAGTGCCTTGCAGGAGGTGGCGCCGAAGCGGGCGGTCTCCTCCGTGTCGGCGGCGCCGCAGCGCGGGCAGGGCACCGCGCGCCGGGTGCCGGACAGCACCAGCGGCACCGGTCCGGGCCCGGGCCGGGGGGCGGGGCCGGGCGGGGCGATGCCGTGCTCGGCGAGTTTGCGGCGGCCCTCGGGGGTGATCCAGTCGGTGGTCCACGGCGGATCGAGGACCGTGTGCACCTCGACCTTCGGGTAGCCGGCCGCCTTGAGCCGGCCGGCCACGCCGGCCCGCATCTCGGCCAGCGCCGGGCAGCCGGAGTAGGTCGGGGTGAGGGCGGCGACGACCGTGCCGTCGCCGGTCAGGGTCACCTCGCGCAGGACCCCGAGGTCGGCGAGGGTCAGCATGGGCAGCTCCGGGTCGGGCACCGTCGCGGCGAGCTGCCGGGCGTGGCCGAGGGACGTCACCATGTCGCCCCCGGGTGGGCGCGGGCCACGCTCTGGAGTTCCGCCAGCAGCGGGGCCAGGTGCTCGGTGTGCGTGCCGGCCCGGCCGGGGCCGGTCGGCGTCACGGGCGGGTCGGGCAGCGGCAGCCCGGCGGCGTCGGTGACCTGCCGCAGTGTGTCGCGGACGGCCGGGCCGGTGTCGTGCGCGGCGGACAGCTCGCCGAGGTAGGGGAGCACCGCGTCGAGCCCGGCCCGCATCCGCCGGTGGGACTGCGCGGTGCCGTCGCCGAGCCGGACGGTCCACTCGGCCGCGTACTGCCGGTGGTACGTCAGTTCCTTCGCGCCCTTGGCCGCGACGGCGGCGAGCACCGGGTCGGGCGAGCCGGCCAGCCGCTCGAAGTGGGCCAGCCGCCAGGTGGCCAGGACCAGCAGCCGGGCGATACTGAACGCGAAGTCGCCGCCCGGGAGTTCGGCCAGCGTGACGTTGCGGAAGTCGGCCGGGTCGCGGAGGTAGGCGTAGGCGTCCTCGGTGCGGTCGGTGCCGTCCACCTGGCCGCAGCGGGCGTACAGCAGCCGGGCCTGGCCGAGCAGGTCGAGGCCGATGTTGGCGAGCGCCATCTCCTCCTCCAGCTCGGGGGCGCGGGTGGTCCACTCGGCCAGCCGCTGCGCCGAGACCAGGGCGTCGTCGCCGAGGGCCAGGCAGAGCGCGGCCAGCTCCGCCCGGTCGACGCCGTCGGGGACGGTGGTGTCGACGCCGTGCAGGGGGTCCTCGAAGCCGGTGCCGTAGGCCCACCGGGTGTCGTCCGGGTGCTCCTCGGCGAGGGAGAGGTAGACGTGGTCGTCGCTCATGTCCTGCCCTTGCTCCTGATGTCGCGCTCAGATGTGCGGGACGTCGTCGGGGATGTCGTAGAAGGTGGGGTGCCGGTACACCTTGTCCGCGCTCGGGTCGAAGAACGGGTCCTTCTCGTCGCGGGTGGAGGCGGTGATGTGCGCGCTGCGCACCACCCAGATGCTGACGCCCTCGTTGCGCCGGGTGTACAGGTCGCGGGCGTGGGTGAGGGCCATCCGGTCGTCGGCGGCGTGCAGCGAGCCGACGTGCACGTGGTTCAGGCCGCGCTTGCCGCGTACGAAGACCTCGTACAGCGGCCAGTCCTGCTTGCCGGAGGCGCTCATGCCGCCGCTCCCTTCCGCCTGCGGGCCGCCTGCTTGGCCGCGTGGGCGGTCGCGGCCTCCCGGACCCAGGCGCCGTCCTCGTGGGCGGTGCGGCGGCGTTCGATCCGCTCGGCGTTGCACGGGCCGTCGCCCTTGATCACGCGCGTCAGTTCGTCCCAGTCGGGGGTGCCGAAGTCGTACCGGCCGCGCTCGGCGTTCCAGCGCAGCTCCGGGTCGGGCAGGGTGACGCCGAGCTTCTCGGCCTGGGGGACGGTCATGTCGACGAAGCGCTGGCGCAGTTCGTCGTTGCTGTGCCGTTTGATCTTCCAGGCCATCGACCGGGCCGAGTTGGGCGAGTTGTCGTCGGGCGGGCCGAACATCATCAGCGACGGCCACCACCAGCGGTTCACCGCGTCCTGGACCATCGTGCGCTGGGCGTCGGTGCCGCGTGTCATCGTCATCAGCAGTTCGTAGCCCTGGCGCTGGTGGAAGGACTCCTCCTTGCAGACCCGGACCATCGCGCGGGCGTACGGACCGTAGGAGCTGCGGCACAGCGGCACCTGGTTGCAGATCGCGGCGCCGTCCACGAACCAGCCGATCACACCGACGTCGGCGAAGGTCGGGGTGGGGTAGTTGAAGATCGACGAGTACTTCTGGCGGCCCTCGATCAGCCGCTCGGTGAGGTCCGCGCGGTCCGCGCCAAGGGTCTCGGCCGCCGAGTACAGGTACAGGCCGTGTCCGGCCTCGTCCTGGACCTTGGCGAACAGGATGGCCTTGCGGCGCAGCGACGGCGCCCGGGTGATCCACTCGCCCTCCGGCTGCATGCCGATGATCTCGGAGTGGGCGTGCTGCGCGATCTGCCGGATCAGCGTGTTGCGATAGCCCTCCGGCATCCAGTCCCGTGGCTCGATGCGCTGGTCGCGCTCGATCGTCGCCTCGAAGCGTTCCTGAAGTCCTGACGTCATCCCCTACCACCTGACCCCGACCGACCGATCGTTCGGTTCATAGTAGGCAGAGACCCCCGCCCTCCGGCAACCACCGGGGCGCCCCGCTTCCCGCCAGGGGCGCGCGACACCTCTCTTGACAGGCGGCGGGGCGGCTTGAATTACTTGGCCGTGCCGCACAAAACCGAATGGTCGGTCGGCACACAGGGTGGTGTGATCAGTGACGGAAGTGGCGCGCATGTTCGCCGCGGACCGGGCCTCCCGGGACCTCGGCATGGAGCTGTTGCGGCACGGCGACGGGACCGCCGTGCTCCGCATGACCGTGTCACCGGCGATGGTCAACGGCCACGGGACGGCGCACGGCGGATACCTCTTCCTCCTCGCCGACACGGCCTTCGCCTGCGCCTGCAACGGCCACGGCCCGGTGACCGTCGCGGCCGGGGCGGACATCACCTTCGTGGCCCCCGCCCGCGCGGGCGACGTCCTGCTGGCCACCGCCCAGGAGCGCACCCGGTTCGGCCGCAGCGGCATCTACGACGTCACCGTGGTGCGCGACGAGACGGTGATCGCGGAGTTCCGCGGCCGCAGTCGCAGCGTCCGGGGCGCGGACCCGAGTACCCAGGAGCCGCGATGAACAGCGACGGGCAGCGCACCGGACGCCCCCGGCTCGGCGAGCCGCTCCCGGCGGACCTGCTGGACGACGCGGAACGGATGTCCCGCGCGGAGCTGGAGGACCTCCAGCTCGGCCGGCTGCGGCACACGCTGCGGCACGCGTACGACCAGGTCGAGCTGTACCGGAGGAAGTTCGACGCGGCCGGGGTGCGGCCCGAGGACTGCCGGTCGCTGGCGGACCTGGCCCGGTTCCCGTTCACCACCAAGGCGGATCTGCGGGACTCCTACCCGTTCGGCATGTTCGCCGTGCCGATGGCGGACGTACGGCGGGTGCACGCCTCCAGCGGCACCACCGGCCGGCCCACCGTCGTCGGATACACCGAGGGCGACCTGTCGACGTGGGCGGACCTCGTCGCCCGCTCCATCCGGGCGGCGGGCGGCCGCGCCGGCCACAAGGTCCATGTGAGCTACGGCTACGGGCTGTTCACCGGCGGGCTCGGCGCGCACTACGGCGCCGAACGGGCCGGCTGCACAGTGATCCCGGCGTCCGGCGGCATGACCGCGCGGCAGGTGCGGATCATTCAGGACTTCCGGCCCGAGATCATCATGGTGACGCCGTCGTACCTGCTGACGCTGCTCGACGAGTTCGAGCGGCAGGGCGTGGATCCGCGCACCACCTCGCTGCGGATCGGGATCTTCGGCGCGGAGCCCTGGACCGAGGCGATGCGGCGGGAGATCGAGGAGCGGATGGACCTGCACGCCGTCGACATATACGGGCTGTCCGAGGTGATGGGGCCGGGGGTCGCGCAGGAGTGCGTGGAGACCAAGGACGGGCTGCACGTGTGGGAGGACCACGTCCGCCCCGAGGTCGTCGACCCGCTCACCGACGAGGTGCTGCCCGAGGGCGCGGAGGGCGAGCTGGTCTTCACCACGCTCACCAAGGAGGCGATGCCGGTGGTGCGGTACCGCACCCGGGACCTGACCCGGCTGCTGCCGGGCACGGCGCGGCCCGCCTTCCGGCGGATCGAGAAGATCACCGGCCGCTGCGACGACATGATCATCGTGCGGGGGGTGAACGTGTTCCCGAGCCAGGTCGAGGAGATCGTGCTGCGCACCCCCGGCGTCGCCCCGCACTTCCAGGTCGAACTGACCCGGCGGGGCCGGCTGGACCACATGACGGTACGGGTGGAGGCCCGGACGGACACGCCCCCCGAGCGGCGCGAGGCGGCGGCGCGGGCCATCGTCAGGGGGGTCAAGGACGGCGTCGGCGTGACCGTCGAGGCCGACGTCGTCGACCCGGAGACGCTGGAACGCTCCGTGGGCAAGCTGCGCAGGGTGCGGGATCTGCGGGACGCGCGGGAGCCGCGGCGGGACTGAGCGGTCGGCCGGTCCTGGCACTGCCGGTACCAGGACGGCGGGGGCGGTGGCTGTCCGGGGGTGGGTGGGTCACCGTGGAATCGGCCGCCCGCCGACAGGCGCGGCCCACCCGTACCGCAGCACAGGAGCAGTCATGAGCAAGCTCGCACTGGTCACCGGCGCCTCCTCCGGCATCGGCCTGGCCTTCGCCCGCAGACTGGCCGGCCAGGGCCACGACGTGGTGGCGGTCGGCCGCCGCGCCGACCGCCTGGAGGCACTCGCCGCCGAGTTCCCCGCCGGGCGGATCCGCCCGCTGGCCGCCGATCTGTCCACCGACGAAGGGGTGGACGCGGTCGCCGCCGTGTGCGCCGGCGAGCCGCTGACGACGCTCGTCAACAACGCGGGCGTGGCCCACTACATGCCGCTGGCCGACCTGCCCGCCGCCAAGGCCCGGGAGCTGGTCCACGTCAAGGTGGTCGCCCCGACCCTGCTGACCCGCGCGGCGGTCCCGGGCATGCTGGCCCGGGGCGAGGGCGCGATCGTCAACGTGGCCGGCATGATCGCGTTCAGCGGCCCGGCCCCGGCGTCCCAGCTGCCGCGCCGCGCGGTGTACGCCGGCACCCTGGCCCACCTGGTCGCCATGTCGCAGGTGCTGCACGCCGAGCTGGCCGGCACCGGGGTCAAGGTGCAGGTGCTGTGCCCCGGCGTGGTGGCCACCGAGTTCCACGAGCGGCAGGGCCTGGACCTGAGCGCGGCGCCGCGCATGTCCGCCGAGGACGTGGTCACCGCGGGGCTGCGCGGCCTGGAGCTCGGGGAGACGGTCTGCGCCCCGGGCGTCGAGGACGCGAGCCTGCTCCAGCGGGTCTTCGACGCCGACCTCTCGGCGTTCGGCGGGCAGCGCGTGGAGCTGGCGAGCCGGTACCGGTCCTGACCGGCCGGCCGCGCGGGAGCCTCACGCGTCCGGCGCGGGGAGCTGACCGGCCGGCCCTCCCCGCACAGAAACGTCACGCGTCCGGCGCCGGCAGCGCGTGCAGCCCGGGCAGGTTGACGACGATCGCCTCCTGGGTGCTGCGCGCGATGACCACCACGGCCTCCTCGGCGGGGTCCGGGTTCTCCTCGCGGTGCGGCACGAACGGCGGGACGAAGACGTAGTCACCGGGGCCGGTGCGCAGCCGTACCTCCTCGGGCCGCGGGCCGGAGTCGTCGAGGAAGACGAACTCCGGGTGGCCGCCGACCACGTAGATGGCGGTCTCCGACTCTCCGTGGTGGTGATCGGAGGAGGCGGTCGCCGGGGCGACGTGGGTCTGGCCCATCCACAGCTTCTCCGAGCCGACACTCTGCCCGCTGACGGCGGCGAAGCGGCGCATGCCACCGGTCTGCGCGGTGTCGCCGTCCAGGGCGTCGGCGCGGATGTGGTGCAGCCGGGTGCGCAGCGGCGCCGCCGGCTCCTGGCGGGTCTCGGGCAGATGCGGGTGAAAACCTTCACCGGCGGTCGTGGTCGGCTCGCTCATGACCGGGACGCTAGGCCGCGCCCGAAAAGGATGTCAAGAGGTGTCCATTGCGCTTCACCTGCGGCAATGTTGCCGCAACGGGGGCCCGCTGGCGAGGGATCGGGTCCCGGCGCCGATCCGCTCGGGCATGATGTCGGCATGCATATCTCCGCGAAGGCGGACTACGCGGCGCGCGCTCTGCTGGAGCTCGCCCGGGAACCCGCGCGCCCCCTCACCTGCGAGGCGATCGCCTCCGCCCAGCAGATTCCGTTCCGGTTCCTGAAGTCCGTGGTGGGCGAGTTGCGCCGGGCCGGGCTGGTGCGCAGTCAGCGGGGCTGCGAGGGCGGGTACTGGCTGGGCCGCCCCGCCGACGAGATCACCCTCCTGGACGTCACCCGCGCCGTGGACGGCGAGGTGCTCACCCTGCGCGGGGAGACCCTGGGCGGTCTGGACTATCCGGGGCCCGCGACCGGACTGCCCGGGGTGTGGCGCCGGATCGAGGCGGACGCCGCGGCGGTACTGGGCGGCACGACCGTCGCCGCGCTGCTGCCCGCCGGCGCGCACCCCCGGGAGCCGGCCGCGGAGGGGGCGGCGTGACGTCCGGGGCCGGGCGGCCGGCGGTCGAAGTGGTGGAGTACACCGACCCGTTGTGTCCCTGGGCCTGGGGTGCGGAGCCCGTGTTCCGGCGGCTGCGCACGGCGCTGGCGGGCCGGGTCCGCTGGCGCCGGGCCTACTGCCTGCTCTTCGACCACGACGACGACCCGCCGCCGGACGCCGCGGCCGAGACCGCCTGGTACGCGCGGTACGTGACGGAGGTCTGCGGCCACACCGGCGCGCCGCGCGCGGCCCGGCTGAGCCGGGTGGCGGCGTCCTCGTGGCCCGCCTCGCTGGTCGCGCGGGCGGCCGACCGCCAGGGCGCCGTGGTGGCCGACCGGGTGCTGCGCCGGCTGCGGGAGAGCGTGTTCGTCCTCGGGGAGCCGGCCGACACTCCGGGCCTGGCCCTCGCCGCCGTCCGGGGCGTGCCGGGCCTGGACCTGGCGCGGCTGGCCGCCGACGCCGCCGGGGCGGCGGTGCGGGAGGAGGTGGCCGCCGACCGGGCCGAGGCGCGCCGCCCGGTGCCCGAGGTGCGGTCCGTGCCGGGCGGGTCGCCGCATCCCGGTGCCGCCAAGGAGACGGACGACGGCGGGTACCGGTACGCGCTGCCGACGGTGCTGGTGCGCGGCCCCGAGGGGCACCGGGCGGTGCCGGGGTGGCGGCCCTTCGAGGCGTACGCGGCCGCCGTCGACGCCGTCCGCCCCGGGCTCCGTCCAACCGGGCGGGCCCTCACGCCCGCCGAGGCGCTGGAGCGCTTCCGGAGTCTGACGGAACCCGAGCGGACGCTGCTCGCGCCGGGCCAGTGGCCGCCGGCCGGGGCGGTGCGGGTGGACACCGCGGGCGGGCCGCTGTGGCTGCACCCGGACGAGGCCGCGACCCACCCGGCGACCACGGCCCGCACCCCGGCCGCACCGCCACGCGGTTTCTGACCCGAGGGCCGGCCGGCCGCGACAAGGGCTCACCCCGGCGACTGCCGCACGGCCTCTGATCAGCCGTCATGTCCGTCCCGCGCAATGAGACATCGATTGGTGTCCATTGACAGCGGCCGACTCCTCCCCGAGGATGGCCGCATGCTGACGACGCACCCCGGTGTGGTGTGCCGCTACGTGGATCTGCGGCGCACCTGTAGCGCTCTCTGTCGCTGACCGACCGCCGCACACGGCCCATAGGGCCTGGCCCGCGTTCCTCGGGCGCGCCGGCCTCCTGTCGCACTCCGTGCCCGCCGCGGCGCCGCTTTTCCCGGTTCGCCGCTTCACCTCCCCGTCTCCCGGCCGCGTCCCGCGTACTCCCGCATCGGCATGCCCGCCGTGCGGCGTCCGCGCGCCTCCGTTCCCCGCGGCCGCACCCGTCAGGAAGACAGACATGCCCCGACGCCCCCGCTTCGCCAGAGGCCCGCGCGCCGCCGCGCTGGGCACCGTGCTCGCCACCCTGCTCGTCCCCGCCCTCGCCGCCTGCGGCGGGTCCGGCGCCGCGGCGGGCGGCGCCGCCACACTGAAGTGGACCTCGACCTACTTCCCCGCCCACTGGGACCCGGTGGTCGGCGGCAGCGGCGCCCAGTTCCGGGAACTCGCCCTGGTCTACGCGTCGTTGACCAAGGTCGACGAGAAGGGCGAGGCCGTGCCGGACCTCGCCAAGAGCTGGAAGTACAACGCCGAGGGCGACCAGATCACCTTCCGGCTGCGCTCCGGGCTGAAGTTCAGCGACGGTGAGCCGGTGGACGCCGCCGCGGTGAAGGCGGCCGTCGAACGGGCCCAGCGGCAGAAGAACTCGGCGCTCTTCGGCGACCTGACGTCCATCAAGTCGGTGCAGGCCAATGGGCTCGACGCCGTCTTCCACCTCACCCAGGTCGACTACCAGATCCCGCAGTTGCTCGGTGAGCGGGTGCTCCAGATCGCCAGTCCGAAGGCGGCGAAGTCGCCGGAGCAACTCGACCAGAACCCGGTCGGCGCGGGACCGTTCGTCATCACCCAGCTCGTGCCGGGCACCAAGGCGGTGCTGAAGAAGAACCCGGACTACTGGGACGCGGAGAACATCCACATCGGGAACGTGGAGCTGACCTCCGCGCCCGACACCTCCACCGTGGTCTCCGGACTCCAGACCGGCGTCTACAACTTCGCGGACATCGACCCCAGTCAGGCCGAGAGCGCCAAGAAAGCCGGCCTAGACGTCTTCGTGCAGCCCGGCTTCAACGCCTCCAACATCAGCCTCAACGTCAACAAGGCGCCGTTCGACGACGACCGGGTGGTCGACGCCGTCCGGTACGCGATCAACCGCCAGGAGTTCGTCGACAAACTGACCTTCGGCTACGGGGAGGCCACCGACCAGCCGTTCCCCAAGGGGTATGTGGCCTATGACCCGGAGTCGGCGAACGCCTACCCCTACGACCCGGCGAAGGCGAAGAAGCTGCTGGCCGCGGCCGGTCACCGGGCCGGTGACATCAAGCTCGACCTGGTGATCCCGGCCGAGGACCCGGCGGCCGAGATCGTCCAGTCGCAGCTCGCCGAGGTCGGCATCACCGTCGACATCAGGATCGACAAGAACTGGGCCACCCCGTTCTTCGCCAAGGACCTGACGTTCTCGCTCTACAGCACCACCGGGCGGGACTCGGCGGTGCAGACCCTCACCGCGCACTTCGGTCCGGACGGTCCGCTCAACCTCAGCTCGCCCTACGAACCGGCCGGTTTCGAGGCGGCGGTGGCCAAGGTGCGGCAGACCCCGCTGGACGACCCCGGCTACGCCAAGACCCTCCAGGCCGCGACGCGGGCCGGCCTGAAGAGCGACGCGCTGGTGTTCACGTACTCCCAGCCCAACCTCATCGCCAAGAGCAAGTCGGTCTCCGACCTGCCGAAGAACCCCGCCCACCTCAACTGGACCGGCGTGACCATCGGGGGTGCCTCGTGACCCGGCACTCGCTGCGGCGGGTCCTGGCGGTGGCCGGCCGGTCGGTCGCGGTGTTCGTGCCGGTCTTCGTGGTCGCCACCTTCGTGACCTTCGCGCTGCGCTCGCTCAGCGGGCTCAGCCCGGCCCGCATCCAGCTCGGCGAGGAGGCCACCCCCGAGGCCATCGCCCGGGTGGAGGCCCAGTGGGGACTGGACCGGCCGTTCCTGGTCCAGTACGGGGACTGGTTCACCGGCGTCCTGCACGGCCGGCTCGGCACCAGCTGGACCAACGGCGCCGACATCTCCACCCTCATCGGGCTCGGTCTGGGCGTCAGCCTCTCGGTGGCGTTCTTCGCGCTGCTCATCGGGGTGACGCTGGGCTTCGTGCTCGGCACCCTCGCGGCGCTGTGCCGCACCACCTGGGTGGACCGCGCGGTCACCGGCTTTGTCACCGTCCTCTCGGTGATGCCCGCCTTCGTCGTCGGCATCGTGCTGGTCACCGTGTTCGCGGTCGGCCTCGGCCTGTTCCCCTCCGGCGGTTACGTGCCCGCCGCGCAGGGCGTCGGCCCCTGGCTCGCGCACATCACCCTGCCCGCGCTCGCGCTGAGCCTGGACGTGGTCGCGGACGTCGCCCGCCAGTTGCGCACCAGCCTGGTGGCGGCCTACGGCGAGAACTACGTGACCGGCGCGGTGGTGCGGGGCCTGAGTCCGCGCCGGGTGTTCTTCGGCCACGTGCTGCGCAACGGCCTGGGCCCGACGCTGGCCACCCTCGGCCTGAAGTTCCCCGCGCTGGTCGGCGCCTCCGTCGTCACCGAGTGGATCTTCGGTCTCCAGGGCTTCGGACGGTTCGCCAACGACTCCGCGCAGGCCGGTGACGTACCGGCGGTGCAGGGCGTCCTGGTGGTGTCGGTCGCGCTGGTCGTCTCCTTCAACCTGATCGTCAACCTGGTGCTGGCCCGCGTCACGCCGGCCGCACAGCGAGGAGTGTGACCGTGCTGCGCCGTGTCCTCGGCCTCACCTCGGGCCGGATCGCCGTGACCGTACTGGTGCTGGTCGCCCTGCTCGCCGTCCTCGGCCCGTTGCTCGCCCCGCAGGACCCGCTCGCCGCCGGCGACCACGCGCTGGCCGGCGTCTCCGGGGCGCACTGGCTGGGCACCGACAACCTGGGCCGCGACGAGCTGAGCCGGCTTCTCGACGGCTCCCGGGTCAGCGTCCTGGGCGCCCTGGAGGTCGCGGTGACGGCCCTGGTCGTCGGCGCGGTCCCCGGCGTCCTGTCGGTCTACCTGGGCCGCGCCTTCGAATGGGTCACCCTGCGGCTGGCCGACACCCTGGTCGCGCTGCCGTTCCTGCTGTTCGCGGTCGCCGTGATCGCGCTGCTCGGCAACGGACTCACCCAGGCGATGCTGGTCACCGGTGTGCTGGTGTCGCCGCTGTTCTACCGGGTGTCGCGGGCCGCGACGCTCTCGGTGGCCCGCTCGCCGTACGTGGAGGCCGCGATCGTCTCGGGGGCCTCGGTCGGCTGGATCGTCCGGCGCCACGTCCGCGCCAAGGTGCTGCCGCCGATCGCGGTGGCGTTCGCGGGGACCGTCGGCACCGGGTTCGTGATCGTCTCCAGCCTGACCTTCCTCGGCATCGGCGTACAGCCACCGGAACCGACCTGGGGCGGGCTGCTCGCCGCCGACCTGGGCTATCTGGGCCAGAAGCCGTGGGCGCCGGTGGCCCCCGCGCTGCTGATCATGGCGACCGTCTGGGCGGGCAACCTGCTCGCGGACGCGATCCGGGACGTGTCCGGCGAGTCCGGGCGGGCCCTGCTGCGGACCCGCCAGGTGAAGCGGACCGACCCCACTCCCGCCGGAGGTGTGCGATGACGACCCTGACCACCAAGGACGTCCCGGCCCGGGACGCCACGCCGGACGCCGCCGCCCCGCCCGTCCTCGCGCTGCGCGACGTGCGGGTCACCGACCGGGCCGGCGGCGGGGAGATCGTGCACGGCGTCGGCTTCGAGCTGACGCCCGGCCGGACCGTCGGCATCGTCGGCGAGTCGGGCAGCGGCAAGACCCTCACCTGCCGGGCCGCGCTCGGCATCCTGCCCGCCCACTTCGAGATCAGCGGCGGCACGATCGAGATCGAGGGCACCGACATCGCGACCCTGACATCCGCGCGGTGGACGGAACTGCGGGGCGCGGTCGTCAGCGCCGTCTTCCAGGACCCGGCGTCCTACCTCAACCCGTCGGTCAAGGTGGGCGCGCAGATCGCCGAGGTGGTCCGGGTCAAGCTCGGCGTCAAGCGGCGCGCGGCCCGTCGGCGCGCCGTCGAACTGCTGGCCGCGGTCCGGCTGCGCGACCCCGAACTCGTCTACGGCCAGTACCCGTTCGAGCTGTCCGGCGGCATGCTCCAGCGGGTGCTGATCGCGGCGGCCGTCGCGGCCGGGCCCCGCGTCCTCATCGCCGACGAGGCCACCACCGCGCTCGACGTCACCGTGCAGGCCGAGATCCTCGACCTGCTCGCCGAGCTGCGCGAGCGGTCCGGGCTGGCCCTGGTGGTCGTCTCCCACGACCTCGCGGTGGTCGCCCAGTTGTGCGACGAGGTGCTGGTCATGCGGCACGGCGAGGTCGTCGAGCAGGGGCCGACCCGGTCGGTGCTGGACGACCCGCGGCACGAGTACACCCGGTTGCTCGTCGCCGAGCACGAGCAGTACGGACTGGAGAAGTTCCGCACCGCCCACCCTTTTGAGGAGACCCCATGACGCCGCGTCCCGTGCTGGAGGTCACCGGCCTCACCGTGCACTACGGCCCGCGCCGCCGGCGCCGGCAGGCCCTGGACGGTGTCTCACTGACCGTGGCCCCCGGTGAGACCGTCGGGGTCATCGGGGAGACCGGCTCCGGCAAGTCCACCCTCGCCCGGGCCGTGCTCGGCCTGGTGCCCGCGTCCGCCGGGTCGGTCGTCATCGACGGCGAGGACGTCACCGGCCACCGCGACCGGCAGTGGCGCGCGCTGCGCCGCCGGGGCGTGGTCCAGTACGTCTTCCAGGACCCGCTGCGCAGCCTCGACCCGGACCTGACCATCGAGGAGTCGCTCACCGAGCCGCTACTGGTCCGGGGCGTGCCGCGGGCCGCGGCGGCCGGCCGGGCCCGGACCTTCCTGGACCGGGTGCGGCTGACCGGCGACCTGCTGGACCGGCTGCCCGGGGAGCTCTCCGGCGGCCAGCGGCAGCGGGTCGCGGTGGCCCGGGCGCTGGTCACCGAGCCGCGGCTGGTCATCCTGGACGAGCCGGTCAGCGCCCTGGACTCCGCCAACCGCGTCCAGATCCTCGACATCCTGAAGGAGCTGCGGGCCGGCGGGACGGCCCTGGTGTTCATCTCGCACGACCTCGGCTCGGTGGCCGGCACCGCCGACCGGGTCGCCGTCCTGTACCGGGGCGAGCTGGTGGAGACCGCCGCCGCACACGACGTCGTCAACCGTCCCCGGCACCCCTACACCCGGCTGCTGGTCGGCTCGGCCCCCACCCTGCGCGGCGCCCCCGCCGACCGGGCCGAACGCGACCGCCTGCGCGCCCTGCTGCCCGCCTGACCCCCTGCCCCAGACCCCTCGCACAGACAGGAACACCATGTCCCGCACGCTCCATCTCGCCCTGCACCCCTACGGCGTCGGCGGTCCCGGCCAGCACGGGCTGTGGAAGGACCCGCGCGTGGCGAAGAACGCCAGCATCGACATCGGCTACTACATCCGGCAGGCGCAGGCCGCCGAACACGCCCTGTTCGACGCGCTGTTCATCGTCGACAGCCAGTTCATCAACGCCACCTACCCGTCCCACTACCTCAACCGGCTGGAACCGCTCACCCTGCTGTCCGCGGTCGCCACCCACACCCGGCACCTCGGCCTGGTGGGCACCGCCAGCTCGACGTACAACTCGCCGTTCAACCTGGCCCGGCGGTTCGCCTCGCTGGACCACATCAGCGGCGGGCGGGCCGGCTGGAACGTGGTCACCAGCTTCGACACCGGCACGTCCCGCAACTACGGCCTGGACGAACACCTCGACTACCCGACCCGCTACGGCCGCGCCCTGGAGTTCGTACAGGTCGCCCGGGGCCTGTGGGACTCCTACGAGGACGACGCCTTCCCGGCGGACGTCGAGCGGGGCGTCTTCCTCGACCCGGCCAAGCTGCACGAACTGAACCACGCCGGCGAGCACTTCAAGGTGGCCGGTCCGCTGAACATCTCCCGCTCGCCGCAGGGCCAGCCGGTGATCTTCCAGGCCGGGGTGTCCGAGGAGGGCCGCGACCTCGCCGCCCGGGTGGCCGAGGGCATCTACGCACCGGGCGGTTCGCTGGCGCAGGCCCGGGAGTACTACGCCGACGTCAAGCGGCGCACGGCGTCCCACGGCCGCGACCCCGAGCACCTCAAGATCTTCATCCACGGCGGTCCGGTGGTGGCCGCCACCGACGCGGCGGCCCGGCGCCGGGAGCGGGAGATCTTCGAGGAGGACAACGACTTCGCGAGCAACCTCGCGCTGCTCGGCCGGTCCTTCGGCGCCTACGACTTCAGCGCGCACGACCTCGACGCGCCCTTCCCGGACGTCGCGCACCTCGCGGAGAAGGGCGGCCGCACCGGCGCCGCGAAGATCATCGAGCGGGCCCGGGAGCAGGACCTGACGCTACGTCAGGTGGTCGAGTCGGTGAACGAGTTCCGGCGCGCGCCGTTCGTCGGGGCGCCCGAGACCGTGGCCGGCACCATCGCGGAGTGGTTCGCGGCCGGTGCCTTCGACGGCATCAACCTCGCCTTCCGCACCGACGACGACCTGGAGCTGTTCGTCGACGGGGTGGTGCCGCTGCTCCAGAAGCGCGGGCTGTTCCGCACCGAGTACACCGCCGGCACGCTGCGCGGCCACCTCGGGCTGCCCGTCCCGGCCAACCGCCACACCGAGGCCCGCCGCCTCGCGGACAGGAGTGCCTGACATGACCGAGTACGCCGACCATCACGCCCCCGCGGGGCTGCGCACCCGCGGCACCGTCCTCGTCGTGCCGGGCCGCGGTGAGACGCCCGCGACCTACGGCCGGCTCGGCCGGCGGCTGGCCGCCGACGCCTACCGGGTCCGGGTGACCGGCGCCCCGGACCTGGACGCCGCCGACCTGCCCGGCTCGCTGGCCCGGTTCGGGGCCCGGCTGGCCGCGGCGGTCGAGGGCGCCGCGGGGGACGCGGGGGTGGTCCGTCCCGTGGTGCTGGTGGGTGCCGACGCCGGGGCCGCCGCGCTCGCCGCGCTGCTCGGCCGGGCCGTGGCG
>NZ_JBQOUX010000125.1:0-24467 GCF_052216785.1 Streptomyces sp. JW3
ACCCGGAAGCTAAGCCTTACAGCGCCGATGGTACTGCAGGGGGGACCCTGTGGGAGAGTAGGACGCCGCCGAACAATTTTTGTAGTGGAAACCCCCGCATCGTGAGATGCGGGGGTTTTCTGCGTTCCGAGCGTAAATGAGGTGAGGAGGGTTGCGCTGGGGTACTACCTTGACCGGCATGACTTCCTCGCCTCCTGGTGACTACCTGATCCGGCCGGTCCGTGCCGGCGAGTGGACGGCCGTGCGGGAGTTGGCCCTGCGGATGCTGCGGGACCCGGTCGCGCACCTCGCGTTCCTGGACACGTACGAGGAGGCCGTGGCGCGGCCGGACGGCTTTTGGCGGGAGCGGGCGGCCGGGGGCGCGGAGGACTCCGAGCGGGTGCGGCAGGTGATCGCCGAGGGGCCGGGCGGGGCGTGGCTCGGGACGGTGACCGTGCTGATCGAGGAGGCCGGGACGACGGACTGGGCGGGGTTTCCCGTGGAGCGCCGGCAGGGGCATGTCGTCGGGGTGTATGTGCGGCCCGAGTGGCGCGGGAGCGGGCTGACCAAGGCGCTGTTCGCGGCCGGCCTGGAGTGGGCGTGGGGGCGCGGGGTGGAGCGGATGCGGCTCTACGCGCATCAGGACAACGAGCGGGCGCGGGGGCTGTATCGCAAGCTCGGGTTCGTGCCGAGCGGGCGGACGGTGAGTCTGCGGACGGATGCTTCGGGGGAGTGCGAGGTGGAGTACGTGCTCGACGAGTGGGGCTGAGTCAGACCGGCAGTTCGTCGTGCGGCCAGCGGGCGCGGGCCTGTTCGCGGGAGCGGAGCAGGGCCAGGGTGGGCAGGCCCCGGTCCGCTCCGGTGGTCAGCAGCTCCGGGAGCTGGGGGAGCGGGGCCACCGCGGCGACGTCGTCGAGGACGAGTGCCAATGGTGGGTCGAGCCGACCGGAGGATGACCGTTCGGCCATGCGCCGGCCGTGCTCGACCACGCTGGAGACGAGGGCCGTCAGGAGAGGCATCGCGCCGGGGGCCGTCCTGGGATCCTCGATGGGTTCACCTACCACGTACAGCGTTCCCCCTTCGTGGATGAAGGAATCCAGGGCGAGGGTGTCGGTTCGGTGTGGGGTGCAGCTCTCGCGGATGTTGAGGGTGGAGAGGGCGGCCAGCGCGCGGGTGGTCAACTGGTGGGCCATGTCGCGGCGTTCGGGGTGTGCGGTGAGGGCCGCCTCTAGTTCGCCGGCCGCGCCGGGGGTCGCTTTGGGGTTGGTGCGGAGGATGCGCACGGCGTCCTGGACCTGGGTGCCCTGGGACCAGCGGTGGACGTGGCGGACGGTGCGGGTGTCCACGGCGGCGGCGTGCAGGTAGCTGCGCAGGAGGGTGACCGCGGTGTCGGTGATCGCCTGGTCCAGGCGGGCGGTGGGGCGTACGGGGGCCAGGAGGGCGGTGGCTCTGGCGGTGGCTGTTTCCTTTTCCTCGCAGCCGCTGGTGGGGGACCAGTGCAGGCGGTCCGGGGTGTCGCAGCGGTGGGTGGGGTCGTAGAGGTGGACGGGGCCGAGTTTGGCTCGGGCGTCTTTTGTTTCCTGCCAGAGGGCGGGGTTTGAGGTGAGGACGAGGGCCGGGCCTTCGGCGTCGGTGAGGGTTTCGGTGGCGGTGGTGTGGTGGGTTTCGCGGGGGGCGTAGCGGACCGCGCCTTCGGCAGGCGATTTTTCCCACCCACCCACCCGGTTGAAGGGCTCGGGTGCGGCGGGCGTCTCCGGTAGCGGTGCTCTTGGGGTGGGGACCTCATGGGGCGGTGGTGGGGTTTCCCGCCTGCGGTGCCGTACCGCCCGCCATCTCGCGAGGGTGCCCAGGACGAAGACGGTGAGGACCACCAGGATCATCAGCTGGCCGATGAACAGGCCCCAGAACAGGCCGTAGCCGGACAGGGCGGCGGCGGGGAGGTCGGGCCAGGCGCCGGGCAGGTCGTGCGGGTGGGCGATCAGGTGGCGCATGGCCAGCGGGGTGTGGGTGAAGGTGAGGCCGCCGGGCCAGGCGCCGTGCGCGAACAGGGCGGACAGGCCGGTCGCCGTCCACACCAACACGGTCATGCCGAGGAGGAAGCCGAGGATGCCGAGCAGCAGGCCGTCGGGGATGCCGCCGCCGCTGTGGCCGTCCGTCCGCCGGTCGTCCGGTCTCATCCGTTCGTTCCCCTTCTACGCCACCGTCGATTCGGACGAGTCGCCGAGGTGCTGTTCCACGAAGGCCGCCGCCCGCTCCTCGGCCTCCAGTTCGGCGGCGCGCAGGGCGTCGTCGGCGAAGTCGGCGGAGGACTGGGTCATCGCGCGGTCGGTGAAGACCAGCGGGCGTTCGGTCTCGGTGATCAGGTGTTTGACCACCTGGACGTTGCCGTTGACGTCCCAGACGGCGATGCCGGGAGTGAGGGTCGGGATGATCTCCACCGCCCAGCGGGGGAGGCCCAGGACGCGGCCGGTGGCGCGGGCCTCGTCGGCCTTCTGGGCGTAGATCGTCCTTGTCGAGGCCATCTTCAGGATCGCGGCCGCTTCCTTCGCCGCCGCGCCGTCCACCACGTCGGACAGGTGGTGGACGACCGCGACGAAGGACAGGCCCAGGCGGCGGCCGAACTTCAGCAGGCGCTGGAAGAGCTGGGCCACGAACGGGCTGTTGATGATGTGCCAGGCTTCCTCGACCAGGAAGATGCGCTTCTTGCGGTCGGGGCGGATCCAGGTGTGCTCCAGCCACACGCCGACGATCGCCATCAGGATCGGCATGGCGATGGAGTTGCGGTCGATGTGGGAGAGGTCGAAGACGATCAGCGGGGCGTCCAGGTCGATGCCCACGGTCGTGGGGCCGTCGAACATGCCGCGCAGGTCGCCGTCGACCAGGCGGTCCAGGACCAGGGCGACGTCCAGGCCCCAGGCCCGTACGTCGTCTATGGCGACGTTCATCGCCTCGGCTGATTCGGGTTCCGGGTGGCGGAGTTGTTCGACGATGTCGGTGAGGACCGGCTGGCGTTCGACGATCGTCTCGTTGACGTAGGCGTGCGCGACCTTCAGGGCGAAGCCGGCGCGTTCGTCCAGGCCGTGGCCGAGGGCGACCTCGATGATGGTGCGCAGGAGGGCCAGCTGGCCGGTGGTGGTGATGGCCGGGTCGAGGGGGTTGAGGCGGATGCCGAGGTCCAGGGCGGCCGTCGGGTCCAGCCGGATGGGCGTTATGCCCAGCTCCTCGGCGATGAGGTTCCACTCGCCGACGCCGTCCTCGCCCTGCGCGTCCAGGACGACGACCTGGCGGTCCTTGAAGCGGAGCTGGCGCATGACGTACGTCTTCTCCAGGGCGGACTTGCCGTTGCCGGATTCGCCGAGGACCAGCCAGTGCGGGGCCGGCAGCTGCTGGCCGTAGAGCTGGAAGGGGTCGTAGATGTAGCCCTTGCCGGAGTAGACCTCGCGGCCGATGATCACGCCGGAGTCGCCGAGGCCGGGGGCGGCGGTGGGGAGGTAGACGGCCTGGGCCTGGCCCGTGGAGGTGCGGACCGGCAGGCGGGTCGTCTCCACCTTCCCGAACAGGAAGGACGTGAAGGCCTCGGTGAGGATGGTCAGCGGATCCCGCATCAGGCTCAGCCCCTACCTTCGGATGCCGGTGGCGAACGGAAGCGTGTTCACGAAGGCGCGATGGTGCTCGCGGTCGCACCACTCCAGTTTCAGGTACGACTTGCCGGCCGACGCCCTTATCGTCCGCTTGTCGCGGGCGAGGGCCTCGGGGTTGCGGGAGGAGACGGTGATGTAGCCGACCAGGTTGACGCCGGCCGCGCCGCTGGCGAGGTCCTCGCCGCGCTGGTCCAGGCGGTCGTGGGCGGCCATGTCGCGCGGGTCGACGGTGCGGTTCATCTTGGCGGCGCGGGACTGCTCGGCCACGTCGTTGGTCTTCTCGGTCAGCATGCGCTCGATGGCGACCTCGGTGGGTTCGAGGTCCATGGTGACGGCGACCGTGCGGATGACGTCCGGGGTGTGCACGAGCAGCGGGGCGAGGAAGTTGACGCCGACCGGGGTCATCGGCCACTCCTTCACCCAGGCGGTGGCGTGGCACCAGGGGGCGCGGGTGGCCGACTCGCGGGTCTTGGCCTGGAGGTAGGTGGGCTCCATGGCGTCCAGCTCGGCCGGCCAGGCGTTGCGCTTGGTCATCGCCTGGATGTGGTCGATGGGGTGGTCCGGGTCGTACATGGAGTGCACCAGGGAGGCGAGCCGGCCCTGGCCGAGCGGCTGGCGGACCCGGATGTCGGCCTCCTGGAGGCGCGAGCAGATGTCGGTCAGCTCGCGGGCCATGACCACCGCGAGGCCGGCGTCGCGGTCCAGCTTGCGGCCGCCGTGCGGGCGGGAGGCGCGGGCCATCGCGTTGGCCTCGGCGGCCAGTTCCCGGGTGAAGTGCATGCAGGCGACCAGGTAGGCGCGGTGCTGCTCGCTGCTGGTGGAGACCATCGACTGGAGCTGGTCGTAGGACTGCTGGAGCCAGGGCGGGGACTTCTCGTCGCCGCGCTGGGAGACGTCCTTGGCGTGCGCGTCCGGGTCGGCGGGCAGCGTGCGGGCGAGCATCTGGAGGCGGGTGACGAAGCCGTCGCCGTTGGCCACGTGCTTGAGCAGCGTGCCGAACCGGTCGACCAGGGCTTCCTGGTCCTCGGAGTCGCGCAGGCCGACGCCGGGGCCCTCGATCTCGATGGCGGCGGTGACCGTCTTGCGGTCGGCGTGCAGGAGTACGGCGATCTCGTCGGGGCCGAAGGGGGCGGCCAGCCAGGTGATGCGGCCGATGCCGGGCGGCGGGCCGACCTCGACCTCGCGGCCGTCGATGCGGGTGCCGGCCTCGACGGCGCCGGACCGGTACGTGGTGCCGGTGCGCAGGGTGCGCTTGTAGCTGCGGTTGATCTCGAACCACTTGTAGAACGTGCGGTGCTTGTACGGCACGTAGACCGCGGCCAGCGCGAGCATGGGGAAACCGGCGAGCAGCACGATGCGCAGGGCGAGGACGGGGACCAGCAGCCCGCACATCATGCCGAGGAACGCGCCCACGACGATCAGCGCGATCTCGCCGGTCTCGCGGTTGCGGCCGACGATCGCGTTCGGCCGGGCGCGGCCGATCAGATACGTACGGCGGGGCGCGACCGGATGAGAGACGTGGGACTCGGTCGTCAACGCCCGTCACCTCCTGTGCTCTTGGTACCGCTGTTGCGGGTGTTGCCGGCGTGGGGAGAGTTCAGCGGGCTGCCGGAGCGCGGCGCGGGAGCGGCGGAGGGAACCGTTCCGCCGCCGCCCGAGGGGCGGGTGCTGTGCGCGGCGACGCCGCCGGAGGCGGGGTTGGCCGGGCGGGCGCCGGCGGAGCCGCCGCTCTGGCCGCCGCCGTCGCCGTTGTGGCGGGTGGAGTGGGTCTTGATGCCCTGGGCGACGAGGGTGGCGGGGCTGCTGATCACGGCGGCGGCCTTGTTCTCGGCGCCCTGCATCAGACGGTTGTTGCGGGAGCCGGCGATCTCGTCGCCGAAGCCGGGGACGAAGCGGTAGATCATCGCGGAGGCGAAGATGGCCAGCAGGATGATGGCGAGGCCGGAGACTACGGCGGAGAAGGCGTCCGGTCCGTCGTCGGCGGAGAGCGCGCCGGCCAGCCCGAGGACGATCACGATGACCGGTTTGACCAGGATCACGGCGATCATGATCCCGGCCCAGCGGCGGACGTGGCCCCACAGGTTCTTGTCGACCAGGCCGGCGTAGACCACGGTGCCGAGCAGGGCGCCGACGTAGAGCAGGGCGGCGCGGATGACCAGTTCCAGCCACAGGACGCCGGCCGCGAGGATGGAGACCAGGGAGACCACGATCAGCATGATCGGGCCGCCGCCGATGTCCTCGCCCTTCTCCAGGGCGCCGGAGAAGGTGCCGAAGAACGTGTCCGTCTGGTCGCCGGTGGCCTTGGCGAGGACCTCGGTGACGCCGTCGGTGGCGGAGACGACGGTGTAGAGGATCAGCGGCGTGAAGGCGGAGGCGAGGACGGTCAGCCAGAGGAAGCCGACCGCCTCGGACAGCGCGGTGGCCAGCGGGACGCCGCGCACGGCGCGCTTGGCGACCGCCAGCAGCCACAGCACCAGGGTGAGGATGGTGGAGGCGGCGAAGACGACGGCGTACTGCTGGAGGAACTTGGGGTTGGTGAAGTCGACGTTGGCGGTGTCCTTCACGGCCTCGCTGAGCTTGTCCACGGTCCAGGCGGCGGCCTCGGCGCAGCCCTTGGCGAGGGAGGAGAGGGGGTCGGCGGTGCTGTCGACGGACGGGGTGGTGCCGTCGGTGATGCCGTTGCCCTGCTCGCAGAGGTCCTTCGCCTCGCCGGAGATGTTGCTGCAGTCGAACGACGACGACGGCGAGGGGCTGCCGCTCGGTGAGGGGTCGGGGGTGGGCGCGGCGACGGCTCGCGTCGCCAGCAGGACGACAGCGGTCTGTACGGCCGTCAGCGCTCCGGCCAGCTTGAGTGCACGACGCGGGTTACCGGGCATACGTGAACCCTCCGTACTCCTCGATGGCCTTGCTGATCTCTTCGGACGTGGCGGCCCGGTCGTCGCCGGGGACCGGGGCGGGGCCGTCTTTCTGTGTGTCCTTGACGATCTTCCAGTCGCCGTCGGTCCAGCGCAGGTCGGCCGTCCAGGTGTGCCACGTCGTGGTGACGGGGAGGGTGGACTTCTCGCCGGCCATGCCCAGCAGGCCCATGGACCAGACGGAGACCTTGGCGTCGGTGGCGGTGTAGCTCTCGACGGTGGCGCCGAGCGGAGTCGTCCGGGAGACGAAGGTGCTGCCCTCGGGGGCCTCGCCGGCGGCGTCCAGTCCCAGCTTGGCGAGGAACGCGGCCGAGTACGCCGCGTCCATCGGGCCCTTGAGTTCGGCCGCCGCGGCCGGTGTGTACAGCGCGTCGACGATCTCGTGCCGGGTGTCCTTGGCGAACATGCCGGCGGAGCCGAGGGTCACCGCGTAGTTGGCCGCGGCGCTCTGCGCGCCCTGTTCGTCGTGGGCGAAGTTGGAGCCGACCGGCTGGTTCCCGGTCGGGGCCGTCGCCGAGGTCTTGGGCTTGCCGGCGGATTCCGCCGAGGTCGCGGAATCGTCTCCGCCACGGTTCGCGAAGGCGATCGCGGCGATCAGGACGACCACCACGCCGACCACCGTGACCAGGCTCCGGGAGGAGGACCGGCCGGCTCTGCGCGGGGCGCCGTACGGGTCGCCGTCGCCCTCGGGCAGCCGGGTGCGGGTGCCGCCGTAATCGCCGGAGGCCCGGTGATCGTCTCCGAGACTCATGCCGCGTACGCCCCCTCGACGTCGTGTGTGACCTCGTGCCCGTACCCCGTGCCGTAGTAGCCGTAGTAGCCGTAGTAGTACGACGGTAGCCGCGCTGGATGCCGCGCGGGCGCGGTGTGGTGACTCGACATCAGGGTGACGCAACCTCAGCCGGGGGGCACGACGGGCGGGTGGTGGTTGGGGAGGAAGGAAACGGGAGGCCGGCGTACCCGCGGCGGCGGGCTTCTCGGACCGGAGGCCGGCTACACGGCCATGCCGTAGACGATGGTGAACAGCGTGCCGAGCGATCCGATGATGAAGACGCCCGTCAGACCGGCGATGATGAGGCCCTTGCCCTGCTCGGCGCTGAACGTGTCGCGCAGCGCGGTGGCGCCGATGCGCTGCTTGGCGGCGCCCCAGATGGCGATGCCGAGGCAGAGCAGGATGGCGACCGCCATGACGACCTGGACCATCGTCTTCGCCTCGGTCCCCAGCGCACCGAAGGGGCCCCAGTCCGGAGCGATCCCGCCGATGATGGTGTTGATGTCTCCCTTGTCGGCCGCAAAGAGCATGTAAGTCACCGCCCCTGGTGGGTAGTTCCGCATCCTCTGCGGTCGTGCAGAGGTCAGGCCTCATTGTCGCCGACAATGCCGCTGTCGTATGTCGACTTGGCGTCATTGATTGGCGGGTTTCGTACGAATAGCTTGCCACCGGTTCACGCCGGGCGCTCACGCAGGCGTGCGGGCCGAGGACAAGGAATCACATGGTCACTCTGTGTATCACGGCAGGTCACGCCGGGCAATCAGGCTGAAGCGGAACCTGGCGTGTGGTTTCGTCGTTAGGCCCCTCTACGGTCCGTCAGGTCCGCTGGGTGGCCGGGCCGTCGGGCGAGTGGGTGAGCGGGTTCACTCGTTCCGTGGGCGAAGGCTACCTCTGTTGTGTGAGGGCCTTCGGTGCGGAGGGCGGGGGGCCGGCGGTCTGTCAAGACGTCAGGTCGGCCGGTTCGAGGCCGAATAGCGCCACTCTTGCGGGAGGGAGTGCTGAACAGCGGCTGTGTGGGGCAAGGTTGAGCCGTGCGAAAAGTGTGGGTGCTCGGTGGTGCGGCGGTCGGTCTCGGGACCGGCTTCGTCATGCTGCTCGTGGTCGGCGTGTACATGGTCGCCGGAAATCTGGCCAACGGTGTGAACGGCGGCACGAAGAATCTGGCCAAGGGGGCGGTGCCCGCCGCGTACGAGCCGTTGGTGGCCAAGGCGGGCCGGCAGTGCGACGCCATCAGCCCGGCCCTGCTCGCCGCGCAGCTCTACCAGGAGAGCGGCTTCAACCCCAAGGCGCAGAGCCCGGCCGCGGCCCAGGGGATAGCGCAGTTCATCCCCGGCACCTGGGCGACGCACGGCGTGGACGGGGACGGCGACGGCGACCGGGACGTGTGGGACCCGGCCGACGCGATCCCGTCGGCGGCCGCCTACGACTGCTCCCTCGCGTCGTACGTGAAGAGCGTGCCCGGGAACTTGACCGAAAACATGCTGGCCGCCTACAACGCCGGCCCGGACGCGGTGATCCGCTACCAGGGCGTTCCGCCGTACGCGGAGACCCGGAACTACGTCAAGACGATCACCACGCTCGCCGAGAGCTTCGCGGCGCCCGAGACCCGGGTCGACCCCTCCGAGCAGGCCGCCGGAGCCATCACCTACGCCCAGGGCAAGCTCGGCACGCCCTATCTCTGGGGCGGCACCGGCACCGCTGACCAGGGCGGACGCTTCGACTGCTCGGGTCTGACCCAGGCCGCCTACGACTCGGTGGGCATCACTCTGCCCCGGGTCGCCAACGACCAGTACAACGCGGGACCGCACCCGGCCCGGGACGAGCTGCTCCCCGGCGATCTGGTGTTCTTCTCGGACGACCTGACCAATTCCCGTGCGATCCGGCATGTCGGGATCTATGTCGGTGGCGGCTACATGATCGATGCGCCGCGTACGGGCGCCGTGATCCGGTTCGACCCGATCGACACCCCGGACTACTTCGGTGCCACCCGGGTGACCGAGGATGGCGCGAAAGCGCTGCCCGGCAACGCCTGAACCGAGCGTGAACCCCTCCCCTGAGCTGCGGTGATGAGTCTCTCTTCGATAACGTCTGCGTGATCATTCGGTGGAGTGTGGAACGGAACAACGGGGGCCGTGCGTTCCTGTTGGCGTAGGTGTGCGAACCGGCGGACGCCCAGCGGATCTACAACCACGGGGGTGGCAGGAGCGGCGCGCGCAAGGACGCGCCGAAGAACATGACGAAGGGGCCGCAGCACCATGGCTGGACTCGCCGAATCCGGGTCGAACCCCGACGTCGACCTGCTCTACGACATCAACGGCCTGGCCAAGGACGCGCCGCACTGGTTCGACCGGATCATGGAGTTCGTCGGTGAGTACGGGCTGCTGTTCGCCATCGTCGCGCTCGTGCTGTGGTGCTGGTGGGGCGTGCGGCGGCGGGGCGGCGAGGACGCCGCCCCGGCGGTGGCCGCGCTGGCCTGGGCACCGCTCGCGGCCGGCCTCGCGGTGCTGGTCAACGTGCCGATCCGGGGGTTCGTGGAGCGGCCCCGGCCGTTCAAGGACCACCAGGGCCTGGACGTCCTCGTCGACGGCAAGAACGACTTCTCCTTCGTCAGCGACCACGCCACCCTGCTGATGGCGATGGCCGTCGCCCTCTTCGTGACCCGCCGCAAGTTCGGCGTCGTCGCGATCGTGCTGGCGCTGCTCGGCGGGCTCTGCCGGGTCTACATGGGCGTGCACTACCCGACCGACGTGGTCGGCGGCTTCGCGCTGGGCACCGCGGTGGCGCTGCTGCTCTCGCCGGTCGCCATGGCCCTGCTGACCCCGCTGGCCCGGGCGATCGAGCGCTCCCCGCGCGCGGGGTGGCTGATCAGCGCACGGGGGCGAGCCGCGCGCGGGGGACGGGACGCGGTGATCCCGGGCGCCCGCGCCGAGCGGGAGCCGACCGAGGCGGGCGAGCGGGACCTCGCCGCGTAGTCGGCGGGCCGCTCACAGAGCCTGCGGGAAGGTGAACAGGCGGTCCGGGTCGTACCGCTGCTTCACCTTCGCCAGCCGGGGCGCGGCGTCCGCGTAGTACGCCGTCCGCCAGTCCGTCAGCTCCGGGTCGGTGTAGTTCTGGTAGGCGGCGCCCGAGGCGTGCGGCCGCATGGCGCGGTGCGCGGCGCTCAGCCAGGACCGGCCGGTGGCGCCGCTCTGGCCGGCCGGCCAGGCGACCAGGTACTGGGCGAGCAGCCGGGAGCGGCGGTGCACGAAGGCGGTGGCCGTCGGGGAGACCCGGTTGACCGCCCCGCCGAGCGCGGTGAACGCGACGCTGCCGGTGCCGCCGCGCACCGAGCGCAGCTGCGCCAGCAGGGTGCGGATACCGGCCGCCGACAGTGAGCGGTCGAAGAAGTCGGAGCGGGCCGCGTACGTCTCCCGCTCCAGGGCGCCGTCCGGGGAGCGGCCCGGGACCGTGCCGGGCAGCCGGCAGCGGGTGCTCTCGGCGAAGGACGCGCAGCCGGCGTACGCGTCCATCGTCTCCTGGTAGGTGTGCCGGTTCAGGTCGACGCCGCTCGCCGGGGCGCCGATCCGGTCGGCGAGGCGGTCGACGGCGTTCTGGAGGTCGCCGTAGCCGCCGAGCGAGAACGCGGAGACGGCGACGGTGGGCGTGCCGCCGGCCACGCTGTCCAGGTGCAGCGACGACCAGATCTCGTCGGGCTGGTCCGGCCCCCACTCCTGCCAGCCGCCGACCACGGCCGCGGCCCGCTCCCAGGGCCAGGTCAGGTACGCGGTGACGCCGCGGGCCGCCTGGTGGGTACGGAACCGCAGCTCCGTCACCACGCCGAAGTTGCCGTTGCCGGCGCCGCGCAGGGCCCAGAACAGGTCGGGGTGGTCGTCGGCGGTCGCGGTGAGCGTGCTGCCGTCGGCCGTGATCAGGGTCGCTCCGGTCAGGCTGTCGCAGGTCAGGCCGTAGGCGCGGGACACGACCCCGTGGCCGCCGCCGAGCGCGAGGCCGCCGATGCCGACGGTGGGGCAGGAACCGGCCGGGACGGTGACGCCCTTGGCGGCCAGCCCGCGATAGACGTCGATCAGCCGGGCCCCGGCGCCGACGACCGCCGCGTCGCCGGAGGTCCGCACGGCGTCCAGCCGGGACACGTCGACGATCAGCCGGCCGTCGCCGGAGGACCAGCCCGCGTAGGAGTGGCCGCCGCCCCGGATCGCCGGGCGGACCCGGTGGGCGCGGGCGTAGGCGAGGGCGGTGCGGATGTCGTCGGCGTGCGCGACGTAGGCGACGGCGGCGGGCCGCAGGGTGTCGAAGCGGGTGTTGTAGAGCTGCCGGGCGGGTGCCCAGTCGGCGTCGCCGGGGCGGACCAGGGTGCCGTCGAGCGAGCGGGCGAGGGCGGTCCAGTCGGCGGGGGCGGACGCGGCGGGCGTACGGGAGCCGCTCACCGGTGGGCGGCTGCCCTTGCCGTCGCCCGCGCCATCACCCGTGTCGTCGCCCGCGCCGTCGCCGGTGTCGCAGGCGGCCGTCGTCGTCACCGTCGCGGTCAGGCCGGCGCCCGCGGCGCCGCCGAGGAAAGTACGCCGGTCCATGTGGAACGAGACGGGGAGGAGGGGCCGGAGGTTCCGGCGGCGGCCGGCCGGTCAAGGGCCGGCGTGCTCGCGGGCGTCGGTTCTGGCCAGACTTCTGGCCCGGCGGGCCGGGCCGCGCCAGCCGCAGGAGCAGCGGGCCGAGCAGAACGGGCCCTGCTCGACCGTCGTAGTGGTGTGTTCCGGAAGGTCCGGGAGGTCCCGGGGAGCGTCAAGACCGTCCTGCTGTGCCACGGCGACCACGTTACCGGGGTCGGCCGGGCGTCGTTAAGCCCGGCGACGGGTGGCCCGGGACGAGGGTGGGCAGGCGATGACCAGGCGGCAGGGACAGCACCGGCGGCTGGGCGCGGCGGGTGCCGCGGCCTGCCTCGCGCTGGGCGCCGGCGGCTGCTCCGACACCGCCGCCGTGGCGCCCGGGGCCCGCGCCGGCGCCGCCGACCCGGTCCGGACCGTGCGCGGCGCCGCCGACCGGCTGGTGGCGGCGGGCAGCGCCAAGACCCGTACGTCGATGCAGATGGCCAGCGGCGGCACCCGGGTCACCATTCGCGGCGAGGGCCGCTACGACTTCGCCGGGCGGCGCGGGCGGCTGAAGGTCCTGCTGCCCGAGGACCCGGCGGGCAGCGGCGACCGGCGCCCGATCACCGAACTGCTGACCCCCGGCGCGCTCTTCATGAAGAACCGGGGCGCCGGCGTCCCGGCCGACAAATGGGTCCGGGTCGAGACGGCGACGCTGTCCGACGGCAACCTGGTGACCGGCGGCGCCACCGATCCGCTCGCCGCCGCGGAGGTGCTGCGCGGCACCCAGCGGGCCCAGTACGTCGGACGGACGGCGGTCGCGGGCACCCCGGTGTCCCACTACCGGGGCACCGCCGACCTGGTACGGGCCGCCGAGCGGGCCACCGGCGGGGCCCGGATCTCGCTGCGCGCGGCGGCGAAAGGGTTCGCCAGCGCCCGGGTGCCGTTCGACGTCTACCTCGACGACCGGGGCCGGGTCCGCAAGCTCCGGCACCGGTTCGATTTCGCCAACAGCCGGCGGGCCGGCCCTGTCGCGGTGGCCTCCACGACCCTCCTCTACGACTTCGGCGTCCGCGTCGCCGTGCGGCTGCCGGACGCGGACGACATCTACACCGGCAAGATCGCCGAGGAGCCCGCTGTCAAGGAGGACTAGCCCGTCCGTGCCATGCGCGGTGGGTGAAGCGCTCCCTACTCTAGGAAGCCGGTACTGGCAGAGACGAGGTGATGCGCGTGGCTCCGGTCGGCGGTACGGCGGTTCAGGACCACGTGGCCCTCGCCGAGATCGAACTGTGCGGGGACCTGATCATCGCGGCGTCGGCGGCGCGGGACCGGCTCAGCCTGGAGAGCATCGACGAGGTGCTGCGGGTGGCCGAGGAACGGGAACGCGCCAGGCGCGCCACCGGGAGCTGACGGCCCTCAGGTGCGCAGCAGCCGCCCGATCGCCTTGGTCGCCTCCGCCACCTTGGCGTCGATCTCGGTGCCGCCCTTGAGGGCCGCGTCCGCGACGCAGTGGCGCAGGTGCTCCTCCAGGAGTTGGAGGGCGAAGGACTGGAGGGCCTTGGTGGAGGCGGAGACCTGGGTGAGTATGTCGATGCAGTAGACGTCCTCGTCGACCATCCGCTGAAGGCCCCGGATCTGGCCCTCGATCCGGCGCAGCCGCTTGAGGTGCTCGTCCTTCTGCTTGTGGTAGCCGTGCACCCCGCGGTCGTGGTCCGTGACCACGTCGGTCCCGGTGGAGGGCGCTCCGGCGCCGGCCTCTGTGGTCGTCATCGCGTCCTCCTGTGAGACAGCTCGCCGACATATACCCCTGGTGGGTATATGGTAACGAATTTCGCTGGGTATAGGGCCCTTGGCGGACAGGCCCCGAGTCGCCCCCCTGCTCATCACTGTGCCTGATGGGCGACACTGGGGGACGGCCCGTTAGCCGTGGCCGGATGATGCGCCTAGCATCAGCCTGACCGAAACCGATGCATACCGAGGACCCCACGTGCGCTTTCGTCTGACCCCCAGGGAGACGAGCTTCTACGACATGTTCGCCGCGTCCGCGGACAACATCGTCACGGGCTCGAAACTCCTGATGGAACTGCTCGGGGCGGACGCATCCGCCCGGGCCGAGATCGCAGAGCGTATGCGGGCCGCGGAACACGCCGGTGACGACGCGACGCACGCGATCTTCCACCAGCTGAACTCCTCGTTCATCACACCGTTCGACCGTGAGGACATCTACAACCTCGCGTCGTCCCTCGACGACATCATGGACTTCATGGAGGAGGCCGTCGACCTCGTCGTCCTCTACAACGTCGAGGAACTGCCCAAGGGCGTCGAGCAGCAGATCGAGGTGCTGGCCCGGGCCGCCGAGCTGACCGCCGAGGCGATGCCCAACCTGCGCACGATGGACAACCTCACCGAGTACTGGATCGAGGTCAACCGGCTGGAGAACCAGGCCGACCAGATCCACCGCAAGCTGCTCGCCCACCTCTTCAACGGCAAGTACGAGGCCATCGAGGTGCTGAAGCTCAAGCAGATCGTGGACGTCCTGGAGGAAGCGGCCGACGCATTCGAGCACGTGGCGAACACGGTGGAGACCATCGCGGTCAAGGAGTCCTGAGCCCACGTCATGGACACCTTCGCTCTGATCGTGACCGTCGCGGTCGCGCTCTTCTTCACCTACACCAACGGCTTCCACGACTCGGCCAACGCGATCGCGACGTCCGTGTCGACCCGGGCGCTGACGCCCCGGGCGGCGCTCGCGATGGCCGCCGTGATGAACCTGGCCGGCGCGTTCCTCGGCTCCGGGGTCGCCAAGACGGTCAGCGAGGGGCTGATCGAGACGCCCGAGGGCTCGACGGGGATGGGCATCCTCTTCGCCGCGCTGATCGGGGCGATCGTCTGGAACCTCGTCACCTGGTACTTCGGCCTGCCCTCGTCCTCCTCGCACGCGCTGTTCGGCGGGATGGTGGGCGCGGCGCTGGCAGGCGGTACGAAGGTGTACTGGGGTGGCGTCGTCGACAAGATCATCCTGCCGATGTTCATCTCGCCGGTGGTCGGCCTGGTCATCGGGTACCTGGTCATGACGGCGATCATGTGGCTGTTCCGGAAGTCCAACCCGCACAAGGCGAAGCGGGGTTTCCGGATCGCGCAGACGGTGTCGGCGGCGGGCATGGCGCTCGGGCACGGCCTCCAGGACGCGCAGAAGACGATGGGCATCGTGGTGATGGCGCTGGTCATCGCCGACGTCGAGGACTACGGCGATCCGATTCCGGTCTGGGTGAAGATCGTCTGCGCGCTGATGCTGTCGCTGGGCACGTATGCCGGGGGCTGGCGGATCATGCGGACGCTGGGGCGGAAGATCATCGAACTTGATCCGCCGCAGGGGTTCGCGGCGGAGACCACCGGTGCGTCGATCATGTTCGCCACGTCCTTCCTCTTCCACGCGCCCATCTCCACGACGCACGTCATCACCTCGTCGATCATGGGCGTGGGGGCGACGAAGCGGGTGAACGCGGTTCGCTGGGGCGTGGCCAAGAACATCGTGCTGGGCTGGTTCATCACGATGCCGGCGGCCGCGGTGGTGGCTGCGGTGTCGTTCTGGGTTGTTCAGTTGGCGTTTCTGTGACGTGAGGGGCGTCGGGGCGGGGCGTTCGCGCGACCCGGCGCTGGCGCGGTGACGCGGCCACGCGCCGCCTGCGAGTACGCGGCCGCGCGGGGCGTGGTTGCCCGCCGTACCCCGTCCGCCGTTCGCCGCCGAGCGGGGTACGTACGCGCGCTCGCCCGCGGCGGGAAGGGGGCGGGGTGGGGGGTGTCCGCCCGCAGTGGTTGGCGCGTCGGCCCGGTTCACCCCCGTAACAGGCCGATTCCGCGCCGTTCCGAGGACGGACACCCCCCGCCCCGGCCCCGACCCACAACCAAAGAGTGGGCGCTACGCGCAGGCCGCCGCAGGCGTACAGGACAAAGGGCCCGCCCCCGGGAGCCGGGGGCGGGCCGTTCCTCGTGGTGGCACCGCCATGCAGCACCACGAGGGGTCTATCCGAAGCGGCCGGAGATGTAGTCCTCCGTGGCCTGCACCGACGGGTTGGAGAAGATCCGCTCGGTCTCGTCGATCTCGATCAGCTTGCCGGGCTGGCCGACCGCCGCCAGGTTGAAGAACGCCGTGCGGTCCGAGACCCGCGCCGCCTGCTGCATGTTGTGCGTCACGATGACGATCGTGAAGCGCTCCTTCAGCTCACCGATCAGGTCCTCGATGGCGAGGGTGGAGATCGGGTCCAGGGCCGAGCAGGGCTCGTCCATCAGCAGGACGTTCGGCTCGACCGCGATCGCGCGGGCGATGCACAGCCGCTGCTGCTGGCCGCCGGAGAGACCGGAGCCCGGCTTGTTCAGGCGGTCCTTCACCTCGTTCCAGAGGTTCGCGCCCTTCAGCGACTTCTCGACCACGTCGTCCATCTCGGACTTCTTGTACCGGCCGTTGAGCCGCAGACCCGCCGCCACGTTGTCGTAGACGGACATGGTCGGGAACGGGTTCGGGCGCTGGAAGACCATGCCGACCTCGCGCCGCACCGCCACCGGGTCGATCCCGGGACCGTACAGGTTCTCGTCGTCGAGCATGACCTTGCCGTCGACCCGGCCACCGGGGGTGACCTCGTGCATGCGGTTGAGCGTGCGGAGGAACGTGGACTTGCCGCAGCCGGACGGGCCGATGAAGGCCGTCACGGAACGGGGCTCGACCGTCATCGAGATGTCCTCGATGGCCAGGAAGGAGCCGTAGTAGGCGTTGAGGCCGCTGACATCGATGCGCTTGGCCATGTGAATCACTGCTTCTTTCGGGTCGGGTCGAGGGCCTTAGCGACCGGTCTTGGGAGCCTTCCAGCGGGCGATGCCGCGGGCCACCAGGTTGAGGATCATGATGAACGCGATCAGCGTCAGCGCCGCCGCCCAGGCACGGTCGTACGCCGCGCCCTGGCCGCCGCTGTTGGTGAACTGGAGGTAGATGTACATCGGCAGCGACGCCTGCGGGTCCTTGAAGGGGTTGCTGTTGATGAAGTTGGACCCCCACACCAGCAGCAGCACCGGAGCCGTCTCACCGGCGATGCGGGCCACGGCCAGCATGATGCCGGTGGTGATGCCGCCGATGGAGGTCGGCAGGACCACCTTCAGGATCGTGCGCCACTTCGGCACACCCAGCGCCAGCGACGCCTCGCGCAGCTCGTTCGGGACGAGCTTCAGCATCTCCTCGGTCGAGCGGACCACGACCGGGATCATCAGGATGGTCAGCGCCATCGAACCGGCGAAGCCGGAGTAGCCCATGTCCAGGATCAGGATCCACAGGCTGAGGATGAACAGACCCGCGACGATCGACGGGATGCCCGTCATCACGTCGACGAAGAAGGTGACCGCCTTGGCCAGCCGGCCCCGGCCGTACTCGACCAGGTAGACCGCGGTCAGCACACCGATCGGCACCGAGATCACGGTGGCCAGGCCGACCTGCTCCAGGGAGCCGAGGATGGCGTGGTAGATGCCGCCGCCGGGCTCGGTGTCGGCGACCACGCCCATCGAGTGGCTGAGGAAGTACCCGTCCAGGACCTTGACGCCGCGCTTGACGGTCGTCCAGACCAGGGACAGCAGCGGGATCACGGCCAGGATGAAGGCGACCCAGACCAGGCTGGTCGCCACCCGGTCCTTGGCCTGCCGGCGGCCCTCGACCCTGGCCGAGATGCCGTAGGAGCCGGCCACGAAGAGGACCGCCGCGATCAGCGCCCACTGGATGGAGCTGTCCAGGCCGGCCGCGAAGCTGATGCCGATGCCCAGCAGGATCGCGCCCGCGGCCACCGCCCACGCGAACCACTTCGGCAGGGTCGCGCCCTTGAGGGAACTGGGCGGGCGCTGCCCGGTCTGGTCGGTGAGAGTCGCGTTGCTCATGCGTTGGCCCCCGAGTACTCCTTGCGGCGGGCGATGATCAGGCGGGCCGCGCCGTTGACCAGCAGGGTGATCACGAAGAGCACCAGACCGGACGCGATCAGCGCGTCCCGGCCCATCTCGGTCGCCTCGTTGAACTTGCTGGCGATGTTCTGGGCGAACGTGCCGCCGCCCGGGTCGAGCAGGCTGGCGGTGATGTCGAAGCTCGGCGACAGCACCATCGCGACGGCCATCGTCTCGCCGAGCGCGCGGCCGAGGCCCAGCATCGAGGCGGAGATGACGCCGGAGCGGCCGAAGGGGAGGACCGACATGCGGATGACCTCCCAGCGGGTGGCGCCGAGCGCCAGGGCCGCTTCCTCGTGCATCTGCGGGACCTGCCGGAAGACCTCGCGGCTCACGTTGGTGATGATCGGCAGGATCATGATCGCGAGCAGGATGCCGACGGTGAGCAGCGAGCGCGGGGCGCCGCCGTTCCACTCGAGGATGCCGGTCCAGCCGAGGTAGGTGTCCAGCCAGCCGTAGAGGCCGTTCAGATGCGGTACGAGGACCAGGGCGCCCCACAGGCCGTACACGATGGACGGCACGGCGGCGAGCAGGTCGATCACGTAGGCGATCGTGCCGCCGAGCTTGCGCGGGGCGTAGTGGGTGATGAACAGCGCGATGCCGACCGCGATCGGGACCGCGATGGCCATGGCGATCACCGACGACACGACGGTGCCGAAGGCGAGGACCGCGATGCCGAACTGCGGCGGCACGCCGCTGGGGTTCCAGTCGAAGCTGGTGAAGAAGTTGGCCTCGTCCTTGCTGATCGCGATCACGGCGCGGTAGGCCAGGAACGCCGCGATGGCGGCCATCAGGACCAGGACGAAGATGCCGGAGCCGCGCGAGAGGCCGAGGAAGATCCGGTCTCCGGGGCGGGTGGCGCCGCGGGCGGCGCGCTTGGCGTCGGCCTCGGTCGGCTGCGGAGTTGGTGGGGCTGCGGGATTCTGTGTCGATATGTCCATCGGGTTCTCCGGTCTGCGGAGCCGTCGTGGGGGACGGCCCGGACGGAGCCGCCCGCGTCTCGGGGGCTCCTGGCGGCGGTGCACCGGACGGTGCGGTCAGGCCCTCCGGCGGACCGGGGAACCTGACCGCACTCGGGTCAGCTCAGGCCCGAGATGGTCTCGCGGACCTTGGTGATGATCTCGTCGGGCATCGGGGCGTAGCCGGCGTCCGCCAGCAGGCCCTGACCGTCCTCGGAGGCGATGTAGTTCAGGAAGGACTTGGTGGCCGGGAGGGTCTCGGCCTTGTTGCCCTTGTCGCAGACGATCTCGTACGTCACCAGGGTGATCGGGTACGCGCCGTCGGCGGAGGGGGTGTAGTCCAGCTCCAGCGCGAGGTCCTTGCCGGTGCCGACGACCTTGGCGGCGCCGATGGCGGCGGTCGCGTTCTCGACGGTGGCCTTGACCGGCTCGGCGGCCTCGGTCTTGATGTCGACCGTGGAGATGTCCTTGGCGTAGGACAGCTCGAAGTAGGAGATGGCGCCGGAGGTCTGCGTGACCTGCTGCGCGAGGCCGGAGGAGCCCGAGGCGGACTGGCCGCCCTTGGCCTCCCAGGACTTGCCCGGCTCGTAGCTCCAGTCGTCGGGCGCGGCGGCCTTCAGGTACTTGGTGAAGTTGTCCGTGGTGCCGGACTCGTCCGAGCGGTGGAACGCCTGGATCTTCAGGTCGGGAAGCTTCGCGTCGGGGTTGAGCTTGGCGATCGCGTCGTCGTTCCAGTTGGTGATCTGGCTGTCGAAGATCTGCGCGAGGGTGGCCGCGTCCAGGGTGAGCGAGTCGACGCCCGGGACGTTGAAGGCCACCGCGATCGGGCCGCCGACCATCGGCAGGTCGATGCCCTGGCCGCTGGAGCAGACCTTCTTGGAGGCCGTGATCTCCTCGGGCTTCAGCGCGGAGTCCGAACCGGCGAACGCGGTCTGGCCCTGGGTGAACGCCGTGACACCGGCGCCCGAACCCGTGGGGTTGTAGTTGATCTGCACGCCCTTGCACGCCGCGGCGAACTGCTTCACCCAGGCGTCGATCGCGTTCTTCTGGGCGGACGAACCGGACGCCTGGAGCTGGCCCGAGGCGTCGCCGCAGTCGATGCTGCTGGCCTGGGTGGTGGCCGACGCGTCGCCGCTGCCGGTGTCACCGGTGTCGTCGGAGCCGCACGCCGTGAGGGCCAGGGCGCCGGAGACGGCGAGAGCACCGAGAGCGAGGGCCCGCCGGTTCTTGCGCTGAAGCTTCACTTGAGGAATTTCCTTCCTGAGGCCGCCGTCCTGATTCGGCGGCGTGCGAAAGCTGGGGTGCTGCTGGTGGTGAAGGCTGTGATGAAGGCCGTGCGATACGGACGCGTTTTCTAGGTGCGACCCGTATCGGGTAAGGCCGAAATTAGGCAGAACAGGTGAAGGCGCCGATGGCCATAAATGAACGTGGGGTGAACCCCTGGGGACGGTGCGGTGAGGTCACGGAACGCTTACGTCGAGGACACGGAGTGATTCCGGCGGGCTGTCGCGACGACTATGGCAGGCGGGCCGTGGTCAGCAGGGCGTCGACCAGGGTCCGGTCCCTCGGTCGAGTGAGCCGGGCGCGGGCGGCGTCGGGCGTCAGCCACAGCACGCGGTCGACCTCGTCGTTCGGACGGAACGCGCCGGAGACGGCCTCGGCGGCCCAGTACCGCACCTGCTTGCGGCGGCCGTCGGCCAGATAGCGCACGGTGGGCAGTTCCGGGCCCGGCGCGGCGGTGTGCCCGGTCTCCTCGGCGACCTCACGCAGGGCGCCGGCGAGGGCGTCCTCGCCGCGCTTCAGCTTTCCCTTGGGGTGCGACCAGTCGTCGTACTTCGGCCGGTGGACCAGACAGATCTCGATGCCCGCCGGGTCCGGCCGGGACGGGCGGCGCCACAGGACGCAGCCGGCCGCCAGCACCATGGGGTCGTCCGGGCTGCTCATGGTGTCCTCCCCTGCGGTGCTCGGGCGCGCCTACGGTGTGCCGGCCGGTTCCTTGCGCCAGCAGTGCTGGAACGCGTACCTCGCCGCCTCCACCTCATGCCGCTGGTCGGCGTGCAGCACGCCCAGCGCGTACGCCGTCGCCGGGGCGATCCGCGGGGTGCGGGCCGCCTGCGCGGCCGCGGCGGCGGCCTCGGCGGCGTCCCGGTGCCGGTCCAGGGCCTCGCCGGCGGCGAGCAGGCGGACGCCGACGGGGGTGTCGTCGCCGACGACGACCTCACGGGCGTAGCGGTGCAGCCGCAGCAGCAGGCGGACCTGGTGCCAGGGGGTGTCCTGCGGGTGCGGGGACGGGTCCGGGGACAGGCCGTGGATCAGCGCCGCCGCGTTGTACGGGCTGCCGGCGGTGACCAGCGGCAGTGCGGCCACGGCGTCGGTGAGCCGGTCCTCGGCGGCGGCGGCCAGCGGGCGCAGGTCGGCGCCGGCCGCGCCGGGGACCAGCGGGACGTCGCTGGCCAGCACGGCGACCTTGTCGGCGACGGCGTGGAAGCGGCTGCTGCCGAGGGCTTGCAGCGCCGTGGAGTGGGCCCGGGTGCGGGCCAGGGTCAGCTGGCGGTCCAGCAGGGCGCCGGCCTTCGCGGCGCCCACGGTGAGGGCGCCGCGGTCGGGGGCGCCGCGGTCCGCGGACTGCTGGGCGGGGAGGCCGGGCGGCGGCGGGTCCGGGTAGCCGGCGGAGACCGGAGAGGCCGGGGAGGCCGGGGAGGCCGGGCCGGACAGTCGGTGCAGGGCCTGGAGCAGGCGGTCCAGGCGGGAGGCGTACGCGTGTTCCAGCGCCAGCGTGCCGGACAGCCAGGCCAGTTCCGGGCGGATGGCCTCCGACCAGTCGCCGTCCAGCAGTGCCTGGAAGGTGTGCAGGCTGCCGCTGATGCGGCGGGCGGCGCGGCGCAGGGCGCGGGGCGCGTCGGTGTGGTCCGCGACGGGGGCGCCGGCGCCGTTCTCCCGGTGCAGGCGCAGGGCGCGGAGGAACTCCGTGGCCTGGGCGCGCAGGTAGTGGGCGAGGGCGTCGGGGGTTACGGGGCCGGTCGCGGATGTGGTTGCGGTTGCCGACGCGGTTGCGGTGAGTGGTGCGGGTGCGGGTGCGGGTGCGGGTGCGGGTGCGGGTGGGCTGGGGTGCACTGGTGCGGGTGCGTTGTGGTTCGCCGGTGCCGCGTCCGGCTGGGACGGGTGCGTCGGTTCAAGGTGTCGCTGTGCCACGCCGGCGCCTCCGGGCGTCTATGAGCATCTCCTGGACGTTGCGCAGGGGGTGGCCGTCCGCGTCGGTCGCGTGCCGGGTCCACTCGCCGTCCGGGCCGAGGTGCCAGGACGCGGTGGTGTCGGACATGCCGGTTTCCAGCAGCCGGCACAGGGCCGCCCGGTGGGCCGGGTCGGTGACCCGGACCAGGGCCTCTATCCGGCGGTCGAGGTTGCGGTGCATCATGTCGGCGCTGCCGAACCACACCTCCGGCTCGCCGCCGTTGCCGAACGCGAAGACCCGGGAGTGCTCCAGGAACCGGCCGAGGACCGAGCGCACCCGGATGTTCTCCGACAGGCCGTCCACGCCGGGGCGCAGCGCGCAGATGCCGCGCACCCACACGTCGACCGGGACGCCCGCCTGGCCGGCCCGGTAGCAGGCGTCGACGACCGCCTCGTCGACCATCGAGTTGACCTTGATCTTGACGTACGCGAGGCGGCCGGCGCGGTGGTGCTGGATCTCCTTGTGGATGCGGGAGACCAGGCCGTCGCGCAGCGACTTGGGGGCGACCAGCAGCCTGCGGTACGTCTCGCGGCGGGAGTAGCCGGAGAGGCGGTTGAACAGGTCCGAGAGGTCGGCGCCGACCTGCGGGTCCGCGGTGAGCAGGCCGAGGTCCTCGTAGAGGCGGGCGGTCTTCGGGTGGTAGTTGCCGGTGCCGACGTGGCTGTAGCGGCGGAGGGTCTCGCCCTCCTGGCGTACGACGAGGGAGAGCTTGCAGTGGGTTTTGAGACCCACCAGGCCGTAGACGACGTGGCAGCCGGCTTCTTCGAGTTTGCGGGCCCACTTGATGTTGGCGTGCTCGTCGAAGCGGGCCTTGATCTCGACCAGCACCAGGACCTGCTTGCCGGCCTCGGCGGCGTCGATGAGCGCGTTGACTATGGGGGAGTCGCCGGAGGTGCGGTAGAGGGTTTGCTTGATGGCCAGGACGTCCGGGTCCTCGGCCGCCTGTTCCAGGAACGCCTGTACGGAGGTGGAGAAGGAGTCGTACGGGTGGTGCAGGAGGACGTCCCTGCTGCGGAGCGCGGCGAAGATGTCGGGCGCGGAGGCCGATTCGACCTCGGCCAGGTCGCGGTGGGTGCCGGCGACGAACTTCGGGTACTTCAGCTCCGGACGGTCCAGGCTGTGGATGCGGAACAGGCCGGTGAGGTCGAGCGGGCCGGGGAGCGGGTAGACCTCGGCTTCGGTGATCTTGAGTTCGCGGACCAGGAGGTCGAGTACCTCGCGGTCGATGCTCTCCTCGACCTCCAGCCGGACCGGGGGGCCGAAGCGGCGGCGCATCAGTTCTTTTTCGAGGGCCTTGAGGAGGTTCTCGGCGTCGTCCTCTTCTACTTCGAGGTCCTCGTTGCGGGTGACGCGGAAGGCGTGGCTCTCCAGGACCTCCATGCCCGGGAAGAGCTCTTCCAGGTGGGCGGCGATCACGTCCTCGATGGGGACGTAGCGGCCCGGGGACGCTTCGAGGAAGCGGGACAGCAGCGGGGGGACCTTCACGCGGGCGAAGTGGCGGTGGCCGGTGACCGGGTTGCGGACGACGACCGCGAGGTTGAGGCTGAGGCCCGAGATGTAGGGGAAGGGGTGCGCCGGGTCGACCGCGAGGGGGGTGAGCACCGGGAAGATCTGGTGGCGGAAGAGGGTGAACAGGCGGGCCTGTTCCTTCTCGGCCAGTTCCTTCCAGCGGACCAGGTGGATGGCCTCGTCGGCCAGGGCCGGCTGGACGTCCTCCTGGAAGCAGGCCGCGTGCCGGGCCATGAGCTCGCGGGAGCGGGCCCAGATCATCTCCAGCACCTCGCGGGGCTGGAGGCCGGAGGCGGAGCGGGTGGCGACGCCGGTGGTGATCCGGCGTTTGAGGCCCGCGACGCGGACCATGAAGAACTCGTCCAGGTTGCTGGCGAAGATCGCGAGGAAGTTGGCCCGCTCGAGGAGGGGCGTGCTCGGGTCCTCGGCGAGTTCCAGAACGCGTTCGTTGAACGCCAGCCAGCTGCGTTCGCGGTCGAGGAAGCGGCCCTGCGGGAGCGGGGAGCCGTCCGCCGCGCGGGCGTCCTCGGACTCCTCGTACGCGTCGAGGTCGGAGTCGATGTCCGGCTCCAGGTCGGAGACCGCGGCGGCCACCGTGTGCGGGCGGTGCGCGGCGATGGAGCCCACGGAGGGCTGCGTGTGCTGGACCTCTGCCTGGCTGTTCGGCTGGCTCATGAACCCATTCTTCCGCGCTGTCGGCGAGACAGGCGCGTCGGACGTCGCGGGTGGGAGCACGGGCTTCATTCGGTGAGCGTTGCAAGCTCGTCTGAATCAGTGGTTACGGGGAGATGGCGTGGGGGATAGCGGGGGGCGGCTTGGGGGTGCGGGGCCGGTGCCGGGGCGGGAGCTGGTGGGTGGGTCGGGGCCGTGGGGGTACGGCGAGCCCGCCGCCGACGGACGCCCGGGT